>JAFZIQ010000130.1 GCA_017554285.1 Selenomonadaceae bacterium | reverse complement strand
TACCAATATCGAGAGCCGCTGTCACTAGGATTGTCCCCGCGATATTCGGCAGAACGTGAGCGAATAAAATTTTCGTCGAACTTGAGCCAGCCATTTTCGCCGCCGCCAAATAAGGCATTGAACGAATCGATAAAACCAGACCGCGAGCAATTCGGGCGTACTTTGGCCAGCCGATTATCGCCAAAGCCGCCGCCGCATTTAATAAGCCGCCGCCTAAAGCTCCCGCCGCCGCTATCGCAAAAACCATTTGCGGGAACGCTAAAAATATATCCGACATTCTCATTAAAAATACGTCGAGCCGCCCGCCCTTGTAGCCGCAAATCGCGCCGATTAAACTTCCGACGATTGAAATTGTTGCCAACAATAACAGCGACGCGCATAAAGTCGTTTGCGAGCCGACGATTACCCTTGATAAAACGTCGCGCCCGTAACGGTCGGTTCCCAAAAGATTTTCTGCGTTCGGCGGAGCCAATGCCCCTTCCAAATCTTGAATATACGGGTCGTAGGGCGTCAAATATTCCGCGAACACTGCGATAAAAATTAACAGCCCTGCCGCCGCCAGATAAGGAATTAATTTCTTCATGATAAATCACCGTAGCGAATGCGCGGGTCGAGCCAATGATAAAGCAAGTCCGCCGCCAAATTCATCAGCACATAAATTATCGCCATCCAAACGACGTAAGCTTGAATCAGCGGATAATCGCGAGTCAATATCGCGTCGACTGCCATTTTCCCGACGCCGTCCCACATGAAAATTGTTTCTACTATCGCCGTGCCGCCCAATAACGAACCCATTGACAGCGCAAGCAAAGTTATAATCATAATCAGCGTTGAGCGCAGGACGCTTTTCGTTAAAATCGTCAGCTCGTCGACGCCGCGACTCCTCGCGCCCGTGACATACGGTTTATCCAACTCTTCAAGGACGACTGCGCGGATTTGCCTTGTGTACTTCGCGCCCATTGCGATTGTTAAAGTCAGCGCGGGCATAATCACATTCTGTCCGATTATCGGCAGGAGATTCAACTTCAACGCTAGGAAATAAATCAGCAATAATCCGACAAAAAAATTCGGCATGGAATTTCCTACGAAACTTAGCGTGCGTATCAGATAATCAAGCGGTCGATTTTGATTGACTGCAGATAAAATCCCCAGCGGCGTCGCTATAAATATCGTCAGCAAAATCGAGACTAACATCAATTCAATCGTCGCGGGTAATTTGTCAGCGAACGTTTCAAAGACGAGCTTGCCGCTGATAAACGATTTCCCCATGTCGCCCGTCATAACTCCGCCAAGCCACCGCCCGTATTGAATCAAAAACGGTTGGTCAAGTCCCAGCTCTGCGCGTTTGGCGGCTTTTATTTCCTCCGCCACACTGCCCGATTGTTCGTAAATTATGTCGACCGCGTCATCCGCCGTAAATTGCATAAGCCCGAACGTCAAGAACGTTATCCCGAATAAAATCGGTATCAGTTGAATCAGCCGCGCTAAAAAATATTTCTTCATGCGTCAAACTCTCCCAAAAATTTTTAGCCGCGCAGATTTTAGCCGAGCTGAGAAAAAAAAATAAGCCCCACGCGGGGATTGAATTTTATTTTTCGGCGAACAAGCCAAGCTTACCAAAACTTAATTTGACAGTATGGCGGGCGTGATATAAAATTCCCGCGCAAAATTAAGCTTGTACTCTCGAAGGAGAGACGAGACTTGGAGGTTTCGCCAATGAAAAAAATTAACGGTGCGTCGATGAGTGACGCGCAAAAATTCGGCTTGGTCAGACGTGAGGCAATTTATACGGGGCTTGCGTTGGTCGGGCTGATTATTTTTTGGCTGATTGCGGGATTCGGAACAGCGTCGCTTGACGTGAAAATTTTTCATTTGCCGTTATGGGCGTTGCTCGGCTCGGTCGGCGTATGGTTCTTCGCAATCTGTATCAGCGCGGTTTTGAGTAAAGTTTTATTCAAAGACGTTGATTTGGGAGGCGAAGACGATGACAGGTAGTTTCTCTGCGCTCGCGTCTCTGATTATGCTTTTGCCGCTGATTCTTTTTATGGCGGTAATGGTTGCAATAAGCGTTTACGTTCGCCATAAACAAGCGGGAAAAAATTTTGTGAGCAGTTATTTCGTAGGCAACCGCGAACTCGGCGGATTTGTCTTGGCAATGACTACGGTCGCAACTTACAGTTCGGTTTCAAGTTTTGTCGGCGGACCGGGCATGGCGTTTCAAGTCGGCTTCGGATGGATTTATATGGCGGTCGTGCAAGTTACGGCGATATTTTTGGTGTTGGGAATATTCGGCAAGCGCGTCGCACTTTTGGCAAGAAAATTAAATGCGGTAACGGTCGTCGACATAATTCGCGCACGTTTTCAATCTGATTTTCTGGCGGCAGTGGCGGCTTTCGTGATAGTTTTATTTTTCTGCGGGACAATGACGGCGCAATTTGTCGGCGGAGCAAAATTATTCGCGGCGGTGACGGGTTACAGCTACGAGGCAGGATTAATTCTCTTCGGATTGACGGTTGTAATTTATACTTCAATCGGCGGCTTCCGCGCAGTCGCATTAACCGATACTTGTTGCGCGATAATGATGATGATAGGAATAGTTTTGCTGTTGCATTACGTGTTGGAGGCGGGCGGCGGCTACGAAAACATTATGACGCGCCTTGAAACCAACAATCCCGAACTGTTTGAGCCTTTCAGCTTTGGAAACATGCCGTGGACGATTTATTTTACGCAATGGCTTTTGGTCGGCATATGCACAATCGCCTTGCCGCAGTCGGTCGTTCGCGGAATAAGCTACAAAAATACTCAAGGACTTCATCAAGCAATGTTAATCGGCACGGTCGTTGTAGGGTTTATGAATATCGGAATAAATTTCACCGGGATATTGGCTCACGGAGTTTTGACAGGAACGGCGGCTGATTATGGCGGCGTCGATAACATTATTCCGACGACGATAGTTATGGCAATGCCGACCAAACTGATAGGATTAGCGATAATCGGACCTTTGGCGGCGAGCATTTCGACGATTTCGGGATTGTTAATAGTTGCATCGAGCGCGATAATAAAGGACGTTTACTTACATTGGGCGGATAAAAATAATCGAGTTGTGACACCTGCGCGGGTGAAATTTTTATCCATGACTGCGACGGCGATAATCGGCGCGGCGGTTTTCGTGATAGCATTGACTCCGCCGAGTTTGATTTGGTTAATAAACATGTTCGCATTCGGCGGTTTGGAGACGGCATTTTTCTGGACGTTGCTTTTGGGATTGTTTTGGAAGAAGGCGAATAAACTTGGCGCAATGCTCTCAATGACGGGCGGAACGATAGTTTACTGCGCGACTCAAGCGACGGGCTTTAAAATCCTCAACCTTCATCAAATCACAATCGGGATAACTTGTTCGCTGATTCTGTTCCTAATCGGCTCGTATATCGGCAAGCGTTCAGACGACAAGACCTTAAAACTTTTCTTCGGCTGAAAAAAATTATCCCCGACAGTCAATCGACTATCGGGGATTTTTTTATTTGTGTTCCGCGCAGATTTTACTTGGTTAAAGTTTTATTGCTTACGTGATAAGTTTCGCCGTTGATATTGAAATCGGTTGAGGCGGTAACATTTTTGAATACGACAGAGCCGCCGCCGTCAATTTTTAGCGTGAGCGTTGTATTGCTGAGAGTCGCTTGAGTGAATGAACCTGCAGAGCCGTCACTCTTTAAGATTGTCAACAAATCGCTGCTCGTGAAATCCATAATCGTATCTGTGCCTTCGTTTGCTTTGAAAATGAACGTGTCAGAGCCGTCGCCGCCGTAAAGCGCATCATTACCCTTGTTGCCCCAAAGTGTATCGGCTCCCGCGCCGCCGATTAAGGTATCTGCACCCGTGCCGCCAAAGATTGAATTGTCTTGAGCGTTGCCCGTAATCTTGGTAGCCGCCGTGCGCATCGTGGCATTAACGTTTTCATAACTGCCGAGTTCAAATTTACTGCTGAAAGTCGCAGGCAAAGTTACCGAATCGCCATTGACAAACACAGTGCCGTTAAACACTGAATCAACGCCGTTTGCGGTAAAGGTAATCGCCGAATTATTTGTAGTGGTTATATCTTTGACGGTTATGGAATTGGAACCGACCTTGATATTGGCGTTTTTATTTTTCACCGTGACATCGGAAATCACAACGTCCGCGCCCAAACTGATTTTATCACCCGCGCCGTAATCAACAATCGTCTTGCTCCCGCTCTTGTTTTCGTAAACAAAGACATCATTGCCCGCGCCGCCGATTAAGGTATCAGTACCCGTACCGCCGTTAAGCGTCGATCCGCCTTTGCTCGCGGTAATCTTATTGGATTTGCTGTTTCCGAGAATCGACAGCCCGCTTGCCGCAGAGCCGTCTATTGTAACCAGCTTGGCATAATCGGTAGCTGTCGCATTGAAGGTTTTCTCAGAGCTTGCGAGCGTCACCGAAGTATTTTTGCTGTCAAATATGCCGTTTGTCTTATAAACATTAACCGTTGAAGTCTTACCCGCAAAAGTTACTGCCTTTTCTTTAGCGTCGACTATCTTAAGCGAATCACCCGTTCCGTAGCTCAAGATAACGTCATTGCCGTTAATCGAATAATTATTGTAAGCAAGCCCGCCGCCTATGCTGATTTTGTCGGCAGTCTCATAATCGGTAATGACATCTGCGCCGCCGTTGTAAATAAACAAATCTTTGCCCGCGTTGCCCGTCAAGGTATCGTTGCCGCTTAAGCCTTCGAGGGTATCCGCTCCCTTGCCGCCGATAATATTATTGGCTTTATCGTTGCCGGTAATCTTGATTGCCGCCGAACGAGTCGAACCGTCAACATCTTTAATTGCGGATTCGAGTGTATAAGTTTTTGCGAAAGTCGCGGGTAATGTCACAGAATCACTGTCAATAAATACAGTGCCATTGAACACCGAATCGACGCCGTTTGCGGTAAAAGTAATCGCCGAATTATTTGTAGTGGTTATATCTTTAACGGTTATGGAATTGGAGCCGACCTTGATATTGGCGTTTTTATTTTTCACCGTGACATCGGAAATCACAACGTCCGCGCCCAAGCTGATTTTATCGCCCGCGACGTAATCAATAATCGTCTTGTTCCCGCTCTTGTTTTCGTAAACAAAGACATCATTACCCGCGCCGCCGATTAAAGTATCAGTACCCGTACCGCCGTTAAGTGTCGAGCCTCCTTTGCTCGCGATAATCTTGTTGGATTTACTGTTGCCGAGAATCGAAAGTCCGCTTGCCGCAGAGCCGTTGATTGTTACCAGCTTGGAATAATCGGTACCCGTCGCATCGAAAGTTTTTTCAGCACTTGCGACAGTTGCCGAAGTATTTTTGCTGTCAAATATGCCGTTATCCTTATAAACATTAACCGTTGAAGTCTTGCCGGCAAAAGTTATCGCCTTTTCTTTGCCGTTGATTATCTTAAGCGAATTGCCCGTTCCATAGCTCAAGATAACGTCATTACCGTTAATCGAATAATCACTGTAAGCAAGCCCGCCGCTTATGCTGATTTTATCTTTTACGTCGTAATCGGTAATGACATCATTGCCATCGCTGTAAATGAACAAGTCGGAACCGTTGCCGCCCGCGAGCGTATCATTACCGCTTAAGCCTTCGAGGGTATCGTTACCCTTGCTGCCGATAATATTATTGTCTTGAGCGTTGCCGGTAATCTTGATAGTCGACTTGAGAGCCGAGCCGTCAACATCTTTAATTGCGGATTCGAGTGTATAAGTTTTTGCGAAAGTCGCAGGCAATGTTACCGAATCGCCGTTAATAAATGTTCCGCCGCTAAAGACCGAATCACCGCTGTTTGAAGTAATTGTAATCGGTACAAGCACATCTTTAACGGTTATGGAATTGGAGCCGACTTTGACGGTTGCACCGTTATTGTTAGTCGTGACGTCGGAAATCACAACGTCCGCGCCTAAGCTGACTTTATCGCCGCTGCCGTAATTTTGAATGACATCGTTGCCGTCGCCCTTCTCATAGACGAAAATATCAGCTCCGCTTCCGCCAACTAAGGTATCGTTATTTTTGCCGCCTTTGAGCGTCGAGCCGTTCGAGCCGGCAATTATTTTATTCGTTTTATCGTTGCCGAGAATCGAAACGCCGCTTGCCGCCGAGCCGTCGATTGTAACGAGCTTATCATCAGCAGCAAATGTTTTTTCCGCGCTTGCGAGTGTCACCGAAGTATTGTTACTGTTAAATATGCCGTTATCCTTATAAATATTGACAGTTGAAGTCTTGCCCGCAAAAGTTATCGCCTTACCTTTGCCGTCGACTATCTTAAGCGAATCGCCCATTCCATAACTCAAGATAACGTCATTGCCGTTAATCGAATAATCACTGTAAGCAAGCTCACTATCGACGCTGATTTTATCCGCAGTCGCGTAATCGGTAATAACATCTTCGCCGTCGCTGTAAATGAACAAGTCGGAGCCGTTGCCGCCCGTCAAGGTATCGTTGCCGCTCAAGCCTTCAAGAGTATCCGCACCAGTGCCGCCGATAATATTATTGGCTTTATCGTTGCCGGTAATCTTGATAAGCGATTTGAGAGCCGAGCCGTCAACATCTTTAATTGTGGCTCCGAGTGCATAAGCTTTTGCGAAAGTCGCGGGTAATGTCACCGAATCGCCTTTGACAAATACACTGCCGTTAAAAAGTGAATCAATGCCGTTTGCGGTAAAAGTAATCGCCGAATTGTTTTTAACGGTTATGGAATTGGAGCCGACTTTGACAGTTGCACCGTTACTGTTAGTCGTGACATCGGAAATTACAACGTCGGAACCGAGAGAAATTTTATCGCCCTCGCCGTAATTTTGAATGACATCGTTGCCGCCGTTCTTTTCATAGACGAAAACATCTGCGCCCGTACCGCCGACTAAAGTATCCGTACCTTTGCCGCCGTTAAGCGTCGAGCCGTTCGAGCTGGCGATAATCTTATTGGAGTTATCGTTTCCGAGAATCTTAATCGAACTTACCGCAGAACCGTCAATTGTTACGAGATTCGGATAATTGGTAAGCGCATCCAAACTTTCAACCGAACTCGCAAGCGTCAATGCCTGTTTATTTTTGTCGTATACGCCTTCCGTCGAATAAATTCTTACGAGCGAATTCAAATTAACAGCTGTATCTTTGCCGTTATTAACCGTCAACGAATTGCCCGTTCCGTAACCGAAAATAACATTCTTGCCGTCAATCGAATAGCCGCCATAAGTAAGCCCGCTGCCGACGCTGATTTTATCCGCAGTCGCATAATCGGTAATGACATCTTCGCCGCCGCTGAAAATGAATACGTCAGAGCCTTTGCCGCCCGTCAAGGTATCATTACCTGCCGCGCCGTCAAGAGTATCATTTCCCGTACCGCCGACGATTGAATTATTTTTGGCGTTGCCTGTTATTTTAACGGCAGTCGTACGACCGGAGGCGTCGGCAATTTTTATATCCTTATCGAGGGTTAAAGGCGATGCTGTCGAGTTGTCAATAGAAATATCTTCCAAAAGAGTTCCTTCAACATTGAGGCTTGATAAAGTTGCGGCACCCTTCAAAGTTATTTTGCCTTTACCGACCGTGAAGATAATATCCTCATCGCCGGCTACGGAAGAATATTTATTGCCCAAAATCGCGAGCGTCGAAGTTGAGTTGAAACCGTAGATAATGTCGTTGCCGTCGCCGTCCGAATAGGTGAAAGTAACATTGTCGGCTTCGTTTAAAATTTCGTCATTATCTGCGCCGCCATTAATTGAAACATTTGCGCTTTCATTAACAATGATATCTTCACCGGCTCCGCCGTCGATTGTGACATTTGAAACACTGTTGGCGATTGAATCTGCTCCTGCGCCGCCCTCGATATAGACATCCGAGCCGAGACTTGTGTTTACAATGCTATCATTGCCCGCGCCGCCATTGATTGAAGTTGAACTTACATAATTGTAAATCGTATCATTATTGGCACCGCCGTCTATTGAGACTTGTGAGCCCAGATTAAGAATTAAATCTTCGTCGTCATCGCCGTTAATTGCAGTGTTATTGCTCTCGTTGCGAATGGAATCTGCTCCTGCGCCCGCGTTGATTGAAACTTGAGTTGCATTATTTTCGATATAATCGGCATCTGCGCCTGCATCTATCAAAACGTTTGAGCCTTCATTGATAATAGAATCGTCACCGACACCGCCGTTGATTGAAACTTGAGTTGCATTATTTTCGATATAATCGGCATCTGCGCCTGCATCTATCAAAACATTTGAGCCTTCATTGATAATAGAATCGTCACCGGCTCCGCCGTTGATTGAAGTTAAATTGGCTGAGTTTTTAATGGTATCATTGCCGACTCCGCCGCTGACTGAAACACCCGCTCCACTATTTTGAAGGTAATCGTAGCCCTTGCCGCCGTTAATCGTAACGTTATTGCCCCAGTTTTGAATGGAATCATTGCCGTCGCCGCCGTCGATTAAAACTCTTGAACCGTAGTTGACAATCAAATCTATGCCGGCTCCGCCGTTTATTGAAGCGTTATCGCCACCGACAAATACTCCATTGCCGTTACCGTCATCGACATATTCGCCGTTATAAATGTCATCGTTGTCCTCGCCGCCGTTTATGCTGATATTTGAGGCGTAATTTCTAATGGTGTCATTACCTGCTCCACCGACAAGCGAAGAGTTCATTCCTTCGTTCTGAAGGTAATCATCATCTGCGCCGCCGTCGATTATGGCTTGCGATCCAAAGTTGGCAATTACATCTGCGCCGACACCGCCGTTTATCAAGACGTTATCGCCGCCCGGAATAATTACTAAATTGCCTTCTTCGTCAAAGTAATATTCGCCGTTGTAAATGTTATCATCGTCCGCGCCGCCGTTTATGCTGACATTCGAGGCGTAATTTTTAATGATGTCATATCCTTCGCCGCCGTCGATTAAAGCTCGTATGCCGTAGTTGATAATAATATCTTCGCCGACACCGCCGTTTATCGAGACGTTTTCGCCGCCCTCAACAAATTCTTCTTCATCGGTTTCTTCGTTGAAGTAATATTAGCCGTTGGTGATGTAATAGTCGTCTGCGCCGCCGTCCATTAAAACATTATTGCCGCCATTGTTTTCAAGGTAGTCATTATTTGCGCCGCCGTTCATTGAGACGTTATCGCCGTAACTGTTGCCGATTGAGTCAGCATCTTCGTCGCCGCTCATTATAACGTCATTGCCGCCTTCGTTGACAATGTAATCTTCACCGGCTCCGCCATTGATTGTAACATTATCGGGCGTTGATATTAAGTAATACTCACCTTTATCGTCTTGACCAATTTGAGCAACATTGTTGATTATATCTGCGCCTTCGCCGCCGTTTATAAGATTACCTGTGCCGGCATTGTTAAGTTCGTCACCGTCTGTGCCGCCGTTGATTAAAACAGAGTTGCCGTAATTCTCAATGCAGTCTAATCCTTCACCGCCGTTGATTGAAACGTTATTGCCCTCATTGTAAACGTAATCATCATCGTCGCCGCCGTCGATTATGGCTCGTGCACCGTAATTAATAACATAATCATCATTGTTGCCGCCGTCGATTTTGGCTCGTGCGCCGCCGTAGTTAAAAATGGTATCTGCACCGACACCGCCATTTATGCTGACATTCGAACCGCCGAGAGCAACTATTTCACCGGAATCAATGCCGTTAGAAATTGTATCGGAACCGTCGCCACCATTTATTGAAACGTTATCACTATCATTATAAACATAATCGTCGTCAGCTCCTGCGTCGATTTTCGCAGAATTGCCCGAATTGATAATGAAATCGCCGCCGTTGCCGCCTTCGATTAGAGCATTTGTACCATTATTTTGAATGTAATCGTCATCATCTCCCGCGTCGACTGTGACTGTGGAGGCGTAATTGTAAATGTAATCTTCGCCATCGTTACTGTTGATTAAAACATGGTTGCCTGAGTTTAAATTGTAAATGGAATCGGCACCTGCGCCACTGTTTATCGTAACATTGGAGCCGCCATTGGCAATATCGTCGTTGTCTGCGCCGCCGTCTATTGTGACATTGGAGCCGGTATTGTTGATTGTATTATTACCGTTGCCGCTAACGATTGAAACATTATTGCAACTGTTAGAAATACTGTCGCTGCCGTTGAGAGCCTGAATCGTCGCGCCGTTAAGAATATTTGTTATCGAATCGGCACCGTCGGTACCTGTGACGAGTAACGGATTATTGTAATCTTCAAAGAGAGTTTGCAGAGCGGCTTGTTTGGCAAAATAGCGCAGGAACATATAACCGCCCGAATAGCCGTCGCCGACCGCTTGCGAGCCTGTACCGGTGTCGCTTAAGTTGAGACTGGCGTCTAACCAATCAGAGTCATAGGCTATTTTGAAAATAGACACTCCACGTTCGTCGTCTATGCCGTGAGTAAGCTCCGCCATACCTTCTTTAATAAATTTCGGTAATTTGCTGAAGTAATGGACATTGGTCGCCATAACGGCATGGGTAAACTCATGAGCAAGCGTTCTGTCCAATAAATTAGCACCGCTTACAGAGGATTCGCCGTCAACATTATCAGCAGAAATGCCCTTATAATACTTCATGTTGACATTAAGCATTAACTGAGTTGTATTGGCTTCATTACTTGTATGCCAATTCCAAACCGTCGCAAGAGTATTGCCTTCTCCGTTACTGTCGTAGAAAAACAATCCGATTTCCTTAACCATAGCGGTCGGAGAATTAAAACCGATTCCGTAACTTTCTTCATTAAGTTGGAGACATTCTTTAGCCCACCATTTGAAAAGCCCCGCGACAATCGTCTTTTGATTTTCGTCGAGCTGGTCGAAAGTTTTGGGAGTTATCAGAGAATGTCCGCCGGAATCTTCCGGATAACCTGAAGTGTCGCTTGTTACGCCGAGCAAATTAATTGTCAAGCCGTTTTTGGTGTAGCTTGTGACGTTAGGGAACTCGTCAGAAATTACGCCGACTGTATTACCGTCAATTTCCAAATTGCCGCTTGTCAAGGTGACGTTATCCAGATTGACGTTAATATCTCCTGTAGAGTTGGCATTTTTTGAAAGCCGATTTCCCGATTCATTAGTCGGAGCAGTTTGAATTTCCGAAGGCTTGTAATAGGGATCAATCGCTATACGTCCGCTACTATCGTCTTCGCTTATAACGGATTCGGCGATAAGTTTGCCGTCGTCTGTTTCGTTTGCAACTGGTTCGATTGAAAGAATCGGCTCCGCAATCGTATTGTTGCTTGTCGAAGAATTCGATTGCAATGTATTGATATTAATGCCGGCATCACTCAGCCAATTTGCTAAGGTTGTGCCGTTGATTTGTGCATTTTTGGCATTTTCGAGATCGCCGAGTCTGATTTTACGTGTGCCGGTCGTATCGGTAACGACAAGCATAGTATCTTCAATCTTCGCGGAGCCGACATCGAAAGAGCCGCTGATTATTAAAGCGTCGTTTGCAGTCAAGTCGTTGATGGTGACGTTTTTAACGGTTGCAGAAATTTCAACGGAGTCATTACCCGCGCCCGTCAAAATCGAGGCGTAATCTGCGCCGACGGTAATTTTATCGGAGCCTGCGCCCGCGTCAATCGAATCCGCGCCGCCCGTCAAAATGGTATCGTTATAACCCGTTGCAACGACAATCCAATCATTGGAGCCTGTTTTAATATTTTGCGCCTTTGAAGTGGTTGCGGTATATTTATTGCCGATTTCGGGAACGACAGAACGATCCGTTTTCTCGACGCCCGTGCCGACCATAAGAGTATCGCCCGAAAGTGACATGCCGTCTTTCTGCGCGAGGGATTGCAAATCGGCGGCAGTTAAAGTTTTGTCGTTGACTACATCGCCCGCCTTCAAAGTAATATTGGCATCGGAGCCGGTTATCGCGCCCGTATCTGTGTTGCCGGTCGTGTGACCATAAGTAACTATTTTGTCTGATTTTTCTTTATCGTTATTTTCGTAACCTATCCAATAACACTTTTCCAGCTGAATGCCGCAATATTTTTCAAGGAATATATATGCTTTGCGCTCTTCGATGACATTTTTGACTGTTACCGTGTAATTTGTAGGAGAGCTGTTGTTCGCAAAGGCATTGCTTACCTTCTTTGCGCCGTCGTGTTCCGTTGCGTTGGTATCTAAAATACTTGAATCAATTTCTGAAATTAATTTGCCTGCGTAGTCACTGCCGAGAACTTCTTGGACGGCTTCTTTTTCGGCTTGGATTTGGTCGGCTTTCATGGCGTCAATAACGTCTTGAATGCTGTTGTATTCAGACGAGGCTTCGACAGCGGCATTCAGCATATTCGTACTGATTGAAGTAGAACCGGATTGTGTGTAGTTAGTGAGAGTAGCCATGAAACTTTTG
>JAFZIQ010000129.1 GCA_017554285.1 Selenomonadaceae bacterium | reverse complement strand
GTGGCTAAAGTGAGCATTGAAATTGATTCTACAACCACTTCGAGCAAGAAAAATACTACGACAATCAGCTATATCAATCCTCAAGCGACAAATGCCAAGTTAAAAGAGTTCGCGCAGATGTTAATTGCGTTGACGACGGATACTTACGAAGGAGTAACGAAAATCACGAAAGAGAGCGTGATATAATGGCTGATAAAGTAAAAACTACTGCGAATTTGGTAATCGAATGCGTCTTCAATGACGGAGACACGCGCACAATCACGTTGAAGAATCCGAGCAATAATATTTCGTCGACTGACATTGAAAATTTGGAAACATTTATGATAGAAAACCACGTAATAATCGGCGACCGCGACAGTTCGGACTTTCGGAAGATAAGGAAGGCGGCAATCCGCAATACAACGACCACATATCTTGATTTGGAATAAAAAAAACTTGATTTGGAATAAAAAAAGCCTCGAAGTTGATTCGGGGCGATTTTTTCTGCTATAATTTATGCGAGGTGTTTTTTCATGGGCGAATACAATCTTAAGGGCTTGAATTTTGAATGGGACGATGAAAAGTATCAAATTAATATCAAAAAGCACGGAATTTATTTTGAAGATGCTGTAAACGTATTTTTTGATGATAATGCAGTTTATTATTCTGACGACAAGCATAGTATTGACGAAGAGCGAATTAAAGTAGTTGGAATGGTTGAAAAAGTTTTGACAGTGATTTATACTGAACGCGGAGAGGTAAATCGCATAATTTCGGCTCGACATGCTGATAAATATGAAAAGGAGGACTATTATGGGCAGTTTAGTAATATTTAAGGGACAAGTACCTGAATTGACACCCGAACAAAAGGCTCGACTCGCGGCATTGGAAGATAGGGAGATTGATTACAGCGACATACCGCCACTTAGGGATGATGAGCGCGGAAAATACAAGCGTCTGCGCGATAAACCGAATCTTTGGAAGAAAATCCGTGTAAAAGTTATTGAAGATTAATAAAAAAGCCTCGAAGATTATTCGGGGCGATTTTTTTTTTATTTTTTCTCACTACGGAGTTTAAGAATACGTTTTTTACGCCGTAAACGAACTTCACGTTCCGAATCGAGATTGCAACGGCGATTCCACTCTGCGAAACGCTCTTGATAGTCGGAATTATTCATGACGAAGCGTGGATTAGCCATAAAATCGAAGTCTTCGGCTAGTTTGAGTTCTTGAATGAGCAAATTATCCTTAAGCCACTTCAAATCGCGGAATACAGAAGTTTTACTGGAGTGCAAATCGGAAATTAAATCGTCTTTAGTGTAACGAAAGCCGCGAATGCCATCATCTGGCTGGTTGAGAGCGATGAAGAGGAAAATTTTGCAGATAGAATTGCTTGGAGCGTCATTGAGCAATTTGAGAACGGATTTATCGATAGAAATCATTTTAAAACCTCCTTCGAGGCGATTTTAGCATGTTGAGAGGCGTTTTGAAAGTGCAAAAATACAATTCCCAAATATAGGATTTTATACTTCATGAAAATGGCGTAATGACGGGGCTTTTTCGGGCAAAAAAAAATCCCCCTGTAATTTGGGGGTTAATTTGGAGTTTCAAATTACAGAATCCCGAATATGGGAATTTCATTTTTTATCGAGTGCGGGAGTAATTTCGTAGTAATCGGATGGATGAGCGTTAAAGCCTTCGACGTTCGGTTTCATAACGAAGGACATTTTCAAATGGGAGGCGTAGAACAGAGCGCAATCGTCCAAAATTTGTTGAGACATTTTAATAGCGAGTTGGGAGCGTTCCTCAGTGCCGAAAGTGTTATGCAATTCGTTTTCGAGGGTAGAAATTTCCTCGCTGTCATAAAAACCTGCGTTATCGACTGCGCCGGGGACAATATGGCTGGTAAAATAATATTCGGGGTCGCCGGTAGGAGCGGTAACGATAGCTTTACTGAAAATATCGTAGTCGCCCGCCTTCAAAAAGGTTTTATAGTTATCGGTAGCGTTGACGTTGAGTTTAATGCCGATTTTTTTAAGATTAGCCTGAGCGGCTTCTGCGAGCAGAGGCAATTCTTGGCGCGAGGTGTAAGTCAGATAGCGTAGTTCAAGATTTTTGCCGTTTTTATCGACATAACCGTCGCCGTCGGAATCAATCCAGCCCGAATCGGTTAAAATTTTCTTAGCGGCGTCGAGGTCGTAGGGTTGAGCGTGAACTTTATCGCCGCCGAAAGTCAAATTAGCAGGGAATGCGCCGATAGCGGGCGAGCCGTTGCCGTTAAGCAGTATTTTGCAGAAATTTTCCTTATCAATAGCCATAGAAATAGCTTTACGGACGTTTAAGTCTTGAAGTTCGGGAGTTTTGAAGTTAAAAGCGGCTTGATAGACGCGGGAAGTATTTACTTGTGAAATTTTATAGTTATCGCCGCTGAAAAGTTGGAGACTGGAGTAAGGAAGCCCTTGAACGGCGTCGAGTTCGCCATTTTGCATAGCCATAGTAAGTGTATCGCCGTCGGTAATGCTTTTTATGATAACCTTATCCATTTTAGGCTTAACTCTGCCCCAATAATTATCATTTTTAACGAGGTCGATTTGGGTATCGGTAACTTTAACGGCTTTATAAGGTCCGGTACCGACGACGATATTATTTTTAACGCCCTCTTCAACATCGATAATGCAACCGTAAGGATCTGAGAGGTAATTTAGTAGCGCGGGCATTTTTTCAGCAGATTTAATGATGATGGATTGTCCTTCGGCTTCAATCGAAGAAATTTTCAAATCTCGCGGCGCACGGTCATGATTTTCGATTAAATGTTCCAAACAAGCTTTGACAGCGGCTCCGTCGACTTTTTTACCGTTGGAGAAGGTAGCGGCGTTATTAATTTTAATTTTAACGGTGAAGTCGTCGATTTGCTCGAACCCTTCGGCGAGCCAAGGTTCAAGTTCCATGTTTTCGTTGAATTTGAAGAGAGTTTCGCCGATACCGTAGCGGAGAGTGCTCCAACCGGAGTAACTTTCATGCGGATTGGTACCTGTATTCTCCATAGCGACGCCGTAAGCCATAGTTCCGTAAGTAAAGGTTTTATCGCTGACCCCTGACCCCTGACCACTATTCCCTGTTTCGCCTCCGCAACCGGTAAAAAGCAAAGTTGCCGCGCAGATTGTTGCAAAAAGTTTTTTCATTACAGTATACCTCCCAAAATACATTATTTTTCAACGTTGTCCGCCCAAAAAGTCTCTGAGCTTGTCGCCCAGCAAATTGAAGGTAGCAACCGTTATAAAAATCGCTGTGCCCGGCGCGAGTATAACCCAAGGGGCAGTTTGGAGCATTGAGCGACCGTTATTCATCATTGCGCCCCATTCGGCGGTTGGAGGCATTGCGCCTAAGCCTAAAAATGATAAGCCCGCCAATTCCATTATAATTGTACCAATATCGAGAGCCGCTGTCACTAGGATTGTCCCCGCGATATTCGGCAGAACGTGAGCGAATAAAATTTTCGTCGAG
>JAFZIQ010000128.1 GCA_017554285.1 Selenomonadaceae bacterium | reverse complement strand
GAGAAATTTTTACCATTAACAGTCACGGTAAAAGTCGGGTCGATGGCAATTACGTCATCGATTTTTATTTGCGGAGTAACGCCGTCCTCGCCGCGTTCAATTTTTATCCGGCAATTATTTTCGAGCGGCGTTTCCAATGTGGCGGGCTTGTCGTTGATTGTGATTTTGGCAAAAGTTCCCATACTGCCCGCGAAAGATTTTTTCTCACCGTTCAAAGAAACCATTACGCCGAGTCCGGGCTTGCCGTTGAATTTTTTATAATCAATGCCCGCGCTCAAAATTGCGTCGCCTATTGTCAAATCGCGGAAATGGAAAAGATTTACTTCCTGCCCGTTAATCGTGACGTTAAAGAAATGAAACGTATCAATCGAAGCAACTTTTAAAATTCCGAGCGGCGTAGCGGCGTCGGGCGATTGTAAAGCTTGCGGAATATTTTTAATGCCTTGAACTCTGTCGGGCTTGCGAATGGCGACGCGGTCAGCCGGCATATTCAAAGCCTCGCCGACAAATTTATTCAGATTAGGAGACAAAGCTCCGCCGCCGACCAACAATAAAGCTTGAGGCGGTTCGTTGCCGTTGAGTTCGAGAATTGTTTTGGCGATTTCGTTTGCAATATGCGCGACGTTATCGGCAATGGGAGTAAGAATTTCTTCCGCCGAAAGGTCGTAACTGCGTCCGAGTATGTCGTTAAAAGTGGAGCCTTCGCCCTTAGCGGCTTTACGCTTAATTTCTTCGGCGACGTTAAAATCAAGCAGAAATTTTTGCGAAATGGCTTCGGTAACTTCATCGCCCGCAAGCGGAACCATACCATAAGCGATAACAGAACCGTTTTTGGTTATGGCAACGTCGGAGGTGCCCGCGCCAATATCTACGAGCGCAATATTTAAATGACGCATTGACGGCGGAACCAAAACGCTGATTGCGGCAATAGGCTCAAGAGTCAGTGCGCGAACGTCGAGGCTTGCATAAGACAAAGCGACTTGCATTGAATCTACTACTTGACGCGGAAGGAAAGTTGCGATAACTTTTGCTTTGGCGACTTTACCGCGTTGCCCGACCAAACTTTTTAATTTGATACCGTCGAGTTCGTAATAGATAATGCTGAATCCGACGCAGTAATAAATTTTGGCATCGATTTTTTTCTCGGTAGTGAGTTGAGATTGTGCCAGCTGAACGGCAGAAAAATTTAAACCGGTTTGAATTTCTTCGGTGACAACGCCGTTGACTTCGATAGAAACTTCGCCTGTCATGGTATAGAGGGCACGACCTGCCGCCGCGATTGCCGCGTTTTTGAGTTCGCCGACCTGTTCCGCCAAACGATTTTTCACGCGGATAATAACTTCGGCGACTTGAGGCACGTCGTGAATTTGTCCGTCAAGCATGGCGCGGCTTGTATGTTCTTGTCGATAAGTCGCGATAACGTTCATTTGCCCGTCGTCGTCTTCTTCGGCAACAATTCCTATGACGCTCCGTGTACCGATGTCGAGCGCAAAAATTTTCTCGCGTCCGTCGTCCTTATAACTGATTTTTTTCCGCTTACGTCGAGACTTTGGAGCCGTTTCAAAATTTTTATCAGCCATAGAATTTTTCTCCTTGTCGTTAAAGGTTATTGCGGTTATTTCGCGAATTAAAGGGATTATCCCTTCAAACAGATTTAAAATTAGTTGGGAGGTTAATTTATGACGGGCAACAGAGAAGTTATAACGGGCGGCGATTTTAAACGCATGGTCGCGGGCGCGTACAGTGAATTTCTTTTGGAATATGAAACTATAAACGGGCTGAGCGGAGCGGGCACATTGGCGGGCACACATATTTTGCGGACGATGGGTGCGGCGGTTATGCCCCTTGCCGACGCTAAAGACGACAGCATAGGCGGCTTGGCTCGAAGAGTTTCGACGGCGGCGGTATTTGGAGCCAGAGGAAATGCGGGCGTAGTTTTATCGCAAATGTTTCGCGGAATCAGCGCGGGACTTGCGGGCAAATATGATGCGACGGGTTCGGAATTCGGCAAAGCATTTCAATACGGGATTTTATATGCGCAAAGAGTAATTCCGGAAGGACCGGAGCGACCGTTTATTACCGTTGCAAAATCTGTGGCAAAAGGAGCTTATCACGCGGTACGAGACGGAATGCCGATTGTAGAAATTTTATTGAAGGCAATTCAAACGGGCGAAGAATCCGTTAAGCAAATCGGACTTTCGGAGGCGGGCGCGAGTATCATGTTAAGTTTTCTGCGCGGCTGTTTGAAAGGTTTGGACGGGAATTTTGTATCGCCGGCAGTGAGTTTATCGCTGGGGTTGGGAATTCATAAGAACATGCCCGACCCGCGAAATGATTTGGTTCGCCCGTATTGCATAAGGTTGCGCGTGAAAAATTCAAAGGCGAGCTTGCCCGAATTGGAACGGCAAATGAAAGATTTCAGCAGTTTTTCGATAGTCGAGCGTTCGAGCGGCGGTTTGGATATTCATTTACACACAGATCACGTTGGCAAGACTTTGGAGCAAGCAATTGGCTGGGGACCTCTCAAGGAAGTTAAAATCATAAACATGAGTGAGGCACATGCATTACCTGCGGGCGATGCAATTATGAAAGTAGCCGCGCTTGCCGTCGCCAAAGATTCGATTGAGGCGCAGAAACTTCAAGACGCGGGCGCGTCGATATTGGTATCGGGAAGTGAGGAATCGTCGCCTTCGTTATCTGAAATAATCGGGGCGGCGCATTCTGATTTGGCGTCGAGCTATGTACTGGTTGCGTCAAGTCCCGACTATCGCTTGGTTTTCAAACAGGCTAAGAGACTTTTGGGCGGGCGCGTCGAGTTGGTTTTGGCTGACACTTTCGAGAACACAATCGCCGCGCTTAAAAAATTTTCTCCCGGCTTATCTGCTGTAGAAAACGCAAAGATTATGGCACAATTTTAAAGGAGGTCATTTATCTGTGGTCAATTTGGATTATCTTTACAACCCCGACACCGCGAAACCACAATTCGACAGGAATTATTTCCTTGACAAGAAACTGGGCTTTCAAGTCATCGAAAACGGAACGATTATCCCATATAAGAAAATAGTTGATAGTAAAAAGACTCCGGACGGTTGGGGATTTGGCGGCATCGTTGATGGTGAAGGAAAATTTATAAAAAGCAGTCATGTTGTTTCTGGTGCCGGTTCTATATATACCCCCCCCCAGAATCAATTAAAAACAGCTCCGAAACTGTTATATATCTCGGAATGTTTCACAGTACATGGGGACATGCCATAACAGATAATATTCGTCGCTTGTGGTTCTTAAAAAGTGACGACTTCAAAAGTCAGTTTAAAAATTGTCCGCTCGTCTATCTTCTTTGCACAAAGCGAGAAATATTTACTCTTGAAAGTTATAAAAATTTCAGACGTTTGCTGGAAATTTTGGAGGTAAATGTTGACCATCTTAAACTTATTGAACAGCCGACACACTTTAACAAAATTATTTTACCCGACGAATCATTTTATGGCTCAAGAGAATTTACTGCCGAATATCGTGAGATGCTTGATATTGTGAGAGACTTCGCGCTGAAAAATCGTACACCGACTTCAAGTAAAAAAATTTATTATATTCATGGCATGAGGCAGACAGGCGAGGAACGTTTGGCAGAATATTTTAAATCAAAAGGCTATGAAATCATTCGTCCCGAAAAATTGACTCTGGATGAACAACTAAATATACTTATAAACTGTGAAAGTTTTGCCGCAACGATTGGTTCTATTTCTCACAATTCGGCTTTTATGCGCAATGGGCAAGAAGCAATATTTATTCCTCGCAATATAAAGTCTTTTACGAATGGTTATCAGGCGGCACTTAACCAATTTAATTCTATTAATGCCAATTACATAAATTCGACCTTGTCAATATTTGGCGATTGGTATAACAATATTTTTTACATTGTCAGCCCGCAGTTGAAACGCTTTTTTGGTGACAAGTGGGACGGCTACGATGAGGACGACTTCAAGGCTTTTCTGCAGTACGTCAAAAATTCTTTAAGCAAAGGTCTTTCAATCAACACGAACGAATTAAAATATTACGAAAAAGTTTTGTCAGACTTTATGGCTCAGCTCAAGAAACGTGAGGATTTAATCACGGCTTACGACATGCCTCCTCATTGGGAAGAATTTCAACCGACGTTCAGCTATCAGACACATATTCACAAAAAGGGCTGGATTGCGTGGCAGAACGAGGAGCAAGTAAGCGGCTCAACAGAGGACAAGCTTGATATTCAGGCGATAAAGATAAATTTTCCAAACCACAAGGTTTATTACTCGGTCTATTACAACGCAAAAGAAGGCTGGTCAGAAGAAGTCTTGGCTCCCGCGCAGGCAGGTACTACCGGTAAACGTAAGTCAATTATGGGCATAAAAATTCGACTTGACGAGGCGGATTCAAAGGAATTCGACATTCTTTATCGTGTTCATACATTCGACGGAACATGGACGGACTGGGCTAAAAACGGTGAAGCAATTTATTCACACGGCGTCAAGCTCAACGCCATTCAAATAAAATTGGAATCAAAGTCGACATGCTGAGAACATAAAACGTAAGGAAGTGATTATAAATGGTGAATACTGATTATCTCTATAATCCTGACGGCTTGAAAGACGTTCTTAACAAAAATTATTTCTTGGATATAAAATTGGGTTTTCAAGTCATCGAAAACGGAATGATTCTTCCACACAAAGATATGAGAGTTCCCGGCAAATGGAATTTTGGTCTTGTCGGTATCGTTGACAGTAAAGGTGAATTCATAAGAAGCACTTCGGTACATTACGGTACCGGCGGAGCTTATAATCCTCCTCCGGAATCAATTCAACACAGAGCCGAAACAGCTGTTTTTCTTTTTATGCTATATCCCACATGGGGACATTGCATAACCGATAACATTCGTCGCCTTTGGTTTCTGAAAAGCGAAATATTTAAAAGCGAGTTTAAAAATTGTCCACTCGTCTATATTTCATGGGGTAAACAAAATCTCGAAGCTCTGCAGGACTTTAAGCGGTTGCTTGAAATTTTGGAGGTCGACGTTGACAGACTTCAAGAAATTACTCAACCGACCCGGTTTGAAAAGATTATTCTGCCTGATGAATCTTTTAATTCACCACATAATAAAATTGTAGGATTTACAAACGAATACTGCGAGGCGATTGAGCATATAAGAGCCTTTGCGCTGAAAAATCGAACGCCGACTTCTAACCAAAAACTTTATTTCTTTCACGGAAGCAAAGGGCAATATGGTGAAGAACGTCTTGCAGAATATTTTAAATCTAAAGGCTATGAAATTATTAATCCTGCCAAACAAAAACTGACGTTCGACGAGGAACTCAACCTTTTAATAAATTGTAAAAGCTTTGTTGCAACTAATGGATCATCTTCTCACAATTCATTATTCCTGCGTGATGATACACAAACAATTATAATTCCCCGAATTGCTCTCTTAAATAATCCATATTATCAAGAAATAGTCAACCAAGTACATCCGCTGAATGTAACTTACATTGATTCAACCCTTTCTATTTTTAGTAAAGGTATAGCTACTGGACTTTGGTTCTTTATGATAAGTGAACAGTTGAAGAGATTTTTCGGCGACAAGTGGGACGGTTACGAGGAAGAAGACTTTAAAACTTTCCTGCAGTATGTCAAAAATCTTTTAGGTGCAGGTCTCGAAATCAATCCGAACACAAAAAATTGTTACGCCACGATTCTTCCGGACTTTATGGCTCAACTTAAACAACGCGAGGATTTAATTTCTGCTTATAACATGCCGTCGCATTGGGAAAAATTTCAACCATCGTTCAGCTACCAAACACATGTTCATAATAAAGGTTGGGGGGACGGCTGGAAAAATGAAAACGAAGTAAGTAATCCTCTTGATCAAATGTTAGATGTTCTGGCGATTAAAATCAATTTCCCAAATCACAAGGTTTATTACTCGGTATATTTCAATGAAAAAGAAGGTTGGTCGAAAGAAGTTTCAAATCCCGAAATGGCGGGGACAGTCGGTATACGCAAACCGATTTACGGTATGAAAATTCGACTCGATGAGGCGGGTGCGAAGGAATTCGACATTCTCTATCGTATGCATAAGTTTGACGGCAAATGGACAGCTTGGGCTAAAAATGGCGAAGCTCTTTACTCACATGGTGTTAAATTAAATGCGATTCAAGTGAAATTGCAACGGTTACTCCTTTATCAGACACATGTTCATATAAAAGGCTCATGGACTGACGGCTGGAAGAATGAAAAAGAAGTAAGTAATCCTCTCGACCAGATGTTGGATGTTCTGGCGATTAGGGTAAATCACCCTGAACATAAAGTATACTATTCTGTTTACTACGATGAAAAAGAAGGTTGGACAGAGGAAGTCTCCTATCCTACGTGGGCAGGTGTC
>JAFZIQ010000127.1 GCA_017554285.1 Selenomonadaceae bacterium | reverse complement strand
GTCAAGACGCTTGCCGATGTCTTTCAGCTGTAAAAGAATTTGTTCGTTGAAATTTTGGTTGTCCATAACGGATTCCTCCTTGCAATTTTTCACGCAAGGTTTTAGAATAGCTTTGCCCTGCGCGGGATTTGGTTTAGCAACTGCATTATCGCACAGGGTTATTTCGTTGTAAAAGTTTTCATGAAAACCGAAATAAATTTCGTCACTACCGACGTTGAATCACTCCAAGATGAATGCATTTCGACGGTCGAAGCTTTGCTTGAAAGAAAATTATCCCGCGCTGACCCGCTAAGGATTTTTATTTTGGGGCTGGTATCAATCATCGTTCAGCAAAGAGAATTGATTGACTTCGCCGCCAAACAAAATCTGTTGGCTTATTCGAGCGGAGATTACCTTGAACATTTGGGCGCATTATTCGGCATTGAACGATTGCCCGCAACCTGCGCGATCACGACGGTTGAAGTTGAACTTTCGACGCCTCGCGAACAGGTTACGATTATCAAAGCGGGAACAAGAACTACTGCCGACGGGCAGATTTTTTTTGCCCTCGATGAGGATTGTATTTTTGCGGCGGGCGAAATAAAAAAAGAAATGGCGGCAACGTGTTTAATCGAAGGCGAAGCAGGCAACAATTTCGCTGTCGGAGAGATTAATAAAATCGTCGACCCGCAAGCATTTTTAAAATCGATTGTTAATGTCACTAAGTCCGAAGGCGGAGCTGATATTGAATCAGATGATTCCCTTCGCGAAAGAATTCAACTTGCGCCCGAATCTTATTCCTGCGCGGGCTCCAAAGGCTCATATATCTTTCACGCCAAAAGTACCAGCGCACTTATCAGCGACGTGGCTGTCGATTCGCCCGAACCGGGCAAAGTCAATATCTATGTCTTACTCAAGGGCGGGCAAGTGCCCGGCGATGAAATTCTTAACGCAGTCGCAGATAAACTTTCCGCCGATACCGTAAGACCGCTTACCGATTTGGTAACTGTTTTGCCCGCGCAGGTTGTTAATTACTCTGTCGACGCAAGCTTTTGGATAAGTCGCGAAGATATTACCAATGCCGCGCAGATTATTCTGGAAGCCGAGAGAGCGGTTAATGAATACGTCGAGTGGCAACAATCGCGGCTCGGACTTGATATTATTCCGTCGAAGTTAATAGAAAAATTAATGGCGGCGGGCGTCCGACGTGTTGAAATTCGGTCGCCGTCTTATACGGTGCTTAATGCTCATGAAGTGGCGGTTCCGTCGTCGGTGAATGTCACCTTCGCGGGAATTGAAGAATTTTAAGCTTTAAGCTTAGAGCTTTCAGCTTTCAGGACGACTGCTTAAAGCTAAAAGCTGACAGCTAAAAGCTAAAAAGGGGGTGAGGCTTTGCAATCTGTTTATAATCCGTCGCTGATTAATATTCTGCCCGCCTCACTGCTTGACGATAAAAAATTCTTCGCAGTCGCCAAAGCTCTCGATAATATCCTCGCTCAACTCTCCGAAGATTCCAAGCAAACCGTTTTCCTGCCCCGTCTCGACGAACTCGGCGGCAAAGTACTTGACTTGTTGGCTTGGCAATTACACGTCGATAACTACGAACCTCTTTTCCTCGACGACGATACCAAACGTAAATTAATCCGCGATTCTATTCAGATTCACAGGACAAAAGGCACTGCCTGCGCAGTCAAAACCGCTCTTGCAGATTTCGACTTCATAAGTCGGATTGAAGAGTGGTTTTCTTTTGGCGGCATTCCCTATACTTTCCGCATTTCTGTTTCCTCCAATTTCGCCGCGCAGGATAATTTTGCCGCAATGTTGCGCACTCTGCGCGATACCAAAAATGTTCGCTCTCATCCTACCGTTTGTATCGAGAAAAAGGACGAACAATTTCTTTATCCTGCAATCATAACCCATAAATACGGCACTCGTACCGTTCCCGCAGAACATGCCGTTTATTTCGGGACTTTCGTCGGTATCGCTCAATATCGTAAAGGCAAGATTTCTATCGGCTCCGACGATATTGTTCCGCCCGCCGAATTAACCGCCTTTGTCGGCATTGCTCAATATCGTAAAGGACGCATTTCTATCGACCCCGACGACGGCATTATCGTTATTCCGAGCGACGCAAATCAAGTTACCATTTACTTCAAATTCCCCAGCGGACAACGGCAACTTACTTTGAATAACCCCAGAGAGGATTTGACGGGCGAAGATATTCAGGAAGTCGGGCGTTTCGCCGCAGATGAATCTATCCTTATCAACTCCAAAGGCGAATATGTCTTGGGCGCAGAGAAATATGCCTTAGTGCAATCCGATAAGCCGCGCCTCTGGACTGAACGTAAAATCAATCGCTACTTCAAGAGGTGATTTTTATGATGAAACTTACTGCCGCAGGGCAAAATGTATTGGCTCGAAGTATGGCGGGCGCGACAATGACTTTTACTTACGTCCGCTTCGGCGACAGTACTGCCGAACAATCCGATGAGCAACAAGCCGCCTTAACCAACCTCGTTTCTCCCAAAATGACTTTGCCGATTTCCTCTTGTACCGCGCAGGGCGGACAAGCCGTTATCGAGTGCCACGTTAATAATTCCGAATTGGTTACGGGTTTTCGCGTCGGCGAAATAGGACTGTTCGCCAAAATAAATGACGAGGCTGAAACTCTGTACGCCTATAACTTTTTCGGCGATAAGGGCGACTGGATTCCCGCTCCCACCGACGGCATTGCCTACGAATATGTCTACGAATTGAAATGCATTATCAGCAACGAGGCGCAAGTTACCGCCATTATCAACACCGTCACAGGTACAGATATTTCCCTCTTCACTCAAGCCGAGATGAATTATATTTTCCCCAATCAATCTTCGGGCGATACTTTTCCTGCAGGCATTTCCGTTTTCGGCTCCGCCGATATGAATTATATCTTCCCAAATCCGCCGCCCGCAGGCGAATTCCCGCAAGGTATCAGCGTCTTTACCAATCCCGAATTAAATTATATCTTTTCCTAAGGAGGATTCAGCATGAGTTCACAAGATATTTTGAAAGAAAATTTTAAGAAGTTCCGCGAAGAGTATGACGGACATATAGTTGCGTCGATTGCCTCTGCAGGTGTCGGCGGCGGCAGTGGCGGCAGTAACGTTTCGCCCGGCAGAGGCTTAAGCAAATCGGGCGATACTCTCAACGTCAATGAAAATATCTCCTTCGGGCAAATCACTTTGACGGGCGGTTTATCCTGCGCCGATTCCCTCAACGTCAATTTCGGCAAACACGCCAATATCACTATGAAATCTGCCTCTGTCAATTGCCTCAATTCCACACTTAACGGGCAACTCACTCTTGACGGCGGCGGCTTGAATGTTAAAAACGATGTTGTTTTCTTCGACAGCTCGCAACTCACTTTCACTAAAGGCTTTTACGTCGCAGACAGCGCGGTGGCTGAAGGTAGTACTGCTATTGATTTTGGTACGCATAACAGAATAAAAATGAATACTGATACCATTAACGCGCAACATGTCTATATCGACGCCCGCAACTCCACACTTAAAGGCGATATTGACTTCATCGACGGCAATCCGACTTTCCACGGCGATAAAATCAGCATAAAAGATAACGTGTCGATAATCAGCGGCGGCGCGAGTTCGGGCAAAGCCTCCGTTAAGGGCAATATGTATTTTGACGGCAATGTCTCAATCGAAGGCGACGCCTCTGTCAAGGGCAATGCTACCTTCAAGAACACGACTTACTTTGATGATAAAGTGACTTTTGGCAATGCTGTCCGTATGGCAAGCAGTTTGGGCAGTTCCAAGCCCTTTGATTTCGGCGACAAAAATTCAATCGGAGCCTCGAACGATACTATCTGCCTTACCAATTCAACTATTACGGGCACTCCCACTTTCAGAGACGGCGCAATCGGTTTGGGCTTGCCGCTTGATACCTTGCCTTCAACCGTTGAAGGCATGATGTGGTTGGAGGACGTATAAAATGGCTTACGAAAATAAATATCGATTGGGCTATCGATACAAAGGACAGAATAAATATATCAGCGGGCCGCATTTCCCCGTTACCGGCAATGTTCGCGCCTTGCCCGGCGGAGTGCTTTGCTGGCGTATCGGCTCCAATTCTAATGATAAATGTTTTGCCAAGCTCGTTCATAAAGGTTCCGTTCACGGCTCCAACCTTTGCTTGAGGAAAAACGGCATTAATTATCAAGTCGCATGGGAGACCGAAAACGAACACCAACTTTATGATGATTGCGGCAATATCGTAGATACAGGCAACGATGTCTCTGCGGCGGGCGAGGACGGCTTTTATTTCGGCGGCGTCGGTGTTGATCAAACTGCCGCCTTGCATGAAGATATACTTTTGAATTCGAGCCAACCTTTTACCATTCATTTTAAGGTTAAGGGCACCGCTCAAACCGGTTCAAGCAAAATCGCTCACCTGTTCAGCTTTTCCACCGACAAAATCAAATGGACGCCCACTTATTCAACGTCGGCGGCTACCGTTTTGGCTTTCGGCATGAAGAATAACGGCGATATTGTTTTCCAAGACCATTTCCATAGCAAAACCTTTTCAGGCTCCAAAACCGATTGGCGCGATTTTAAAATCACTTTTTATCCCGGTACTTATCAAGAGTGTTCGGCGATAAATATGGAGGCTTATCCGACGACTTATAAAATCGTTCATAACGGCGAAGAGATTACGGGCTCTACTTATTTTACTCAGGTTGAGAATTATTGTTATGTGCTGATTGCGGCGAGCAGGGCGGTTGATTCGACGCAAGCCAATTCCTCCGATATTTTTTACGGCTACTTCAAATTCTTATCGATTGCTCAAGGCGAAGTTGGTTATTCGGCTTATCGGCAATCGGCTCATAAATTCCTGTTGCATTTCGACTAACCCCTGACGGCCCGAGGAGTCGACGGTGATGACCGGCAGGCCGCTGGCGCGCTCGGACATGCGGCGCAGCGCGCGGTAGTCGGTGCCGATGACTGCGG
>JAFZIQ010000126.1 GCA_017554285.1 Selenomonadaceae bacterium | reverse complement strand
CAACGGCGGCGATGATTTGCTTATAGGCGGCGAAGGGCAGAATATGTTCTTCTACACGCTCGGCAACGGCAACGACTCAATCAGCGGCACGAACAGCGGCGATATAGTTTATCTGTCGGCAGTCACGCTTGAAAATCTTGCTGGCAGTGAGTTCAACGGCAATTCGGTTGCGATTAACTTCAAAGACGGCGGGAAACTTACGGTTAATGACGCCGAAAATTGCAGTTTCATAATGGGCGACCAAACTTATTATGTAGACAGCGAACACAGCGATTTTGTAATGGAAAAATAATTCATAATCGGAAACGATAAAAGAATCAGTAAAAAAAATTCCTCCGGCAATAAGTCGGAGGTTTTTTTATTATCCGTGAAGCTTGTTTGAAGAAATTTTCACCATAAAAATTTTTGTTTGTGCATGTTGATATTCAGCAAAATTGCTATCGCCAAAATGTTCGTAGTCAGCGAACTGATTCCGTAACTCATAAGCGGGAGCGGAATTCCCGTTACGGGCATTATCCCCGTTGTCATGCCGACATTAACCAGCACATGAAACGCCAACATTGAAGTTATTCCGACTGCGAGCAATCGCCCGAATACGTCGGCGGCATCTTTGGCAATCATTATTCCGCGCCATAAAACTATCAGATATAAAAGCAACAATACGACCGCGCCGACAAAGCCCAATTCCTCTCCGACAACCGCGAAGATAAAATCTGTATGATTTTCGGGCAGGAAATTCAGTTGGCTCTGCGTGCCTTCAAATAATCCTTTGCCGAATAACATTCCCGAACCGATTGCGATTTTGGATTGGATTATATGATAACCGCTGCCCAGCGGGTCGACATTCGGGTCGAGGAAAACCATGATTCGCATTTTCTGATAGTCCTTCATGAATTGCCACAACACGGGCATTGCCGCCATTCCCAAGATGATTATAAACGTAAAAATTCTCCAAGGCATTCCGCAAGCTATAACCATGCCAAAAAAAATTGCCATAAATACTAACGACGTGCCCAAGTCGGGCTGTTTCAGGACTAAGATAAACGGAATCCCGACGTAAACGGCTATGGGAATTAAATTTTGAATGCTGTTTAATCTGCCCATACGCTCTTCCAAAATCGCCGCCATGCAAATTATCATGATGAGCTTTGAAAATTCGGACGGCTGTAAACTTATCGGACCGATTTGAATCCAGCGTTGCGCTCCGAGTGCCGCATGTCCGAACAACATAACCGCCACCAGCATTATCAAATTAAAAACGTAAAGTCGCTGTCCGTATTGCTGAAGTCCCCGATAATCGAAGTTCATAAATAAAATTGCGAGTACCGCATTGACGACTGCGAAAAGTGCTTGACGTTGGACGAACCAAAAGCGTTCCTCGCCCGGTGTATTTATATGTGTTGCGCTTGAGATTATTACAAGTCCGTATATGACTATCGCCGCCGCCGAAAGCAAAAGCGCAAAATCAATTCGGCGGAGCAAGCGTTTACTTTCTGTAGAAAAAATTGCCAAGTACATCACTCCCGGTAAAAATCTGCGAAAATGATTCTGCCGCCGCTGAAATTTTCCTGCATTGCGGCTTAGGATATTTTTTGATAGAATCAATAAAAAAGGAGGCAATTACTTTGATTGAAAATGTATTCGACACCTTGACGGAACGCGGCTTTATAGCACAATGCACCGACGAGGCGGAAGTTAAAAAATTATTGGGCGAGAAGAAAGTTACGTTTTATATCGGCTTTGACCCGACGGCTGACAGCTTGCACGCGGGGCATTTTATCGCGCTTATGGCAATGGCGCACATGCAACGCGCAGGACACCGCCCGATTTGTTTGGTCGGCGGCGGCACGGGTACAATCGGCGACCCTTCGGGGCGTTCGGACTTGCGCAAAGTTTTGACGGACGAGGCTATCGAGCACAACTGCGAATGTTTCAAAAAGCAAATGGCGCGGTTTATCGATTTCAGCGACGGCAAGGCTTTAATGGTTAATAACGGCGATTGGCTCCGCAAGCTCGGTTATATCGATTTACTCAGGGAAGTCGGAGCGCATTTTACGGTTAATCGAATGCTGACTGCCGAATGTTACAAGCAACGCTGGGAAAAGGGCTTAACGTTTTTGGAATTCAATTATATGGTTATGCAGGCTTATGATTTTTACAAGCTCAACGGCGATTATGATTGCGTGTTGCAAATGGGCGGCGACGATCAATGGTCGAATATAATAGCGGGCGTTGAATTGACGCGGCGCAAGACGGGCAGGGCGGCTTACGGCTTGACTAACAAACTTTTGCTTAAGAGTGACGGCTCAAAAATGGGCAAGACGGCGGGCGGCGCACTTTGGCTTGACGAGAATAAAGTTTCGCCTTACGATTTCTATCAATATTGGCGCAATGTAGATGATGCGGACGTTAAAACGTGCTTGAGTTTGCTGACGTTCGTACCGATGGACGAAGTTAATCGCTTGAGCAATTTGAAGGACGCGGCGATTAACGAGGCTAAACGAGTTTTGGCTTATGAAGTCACCAAGCTTGTACACGGCGAAGAGGCGGCTAAGTCTGCGGAGAAATCGGCGTCAGAAATCTTTACGGGTCAATCTTCGGAGAATATACCTAGCGTTGAAGTTTCGGACGCGGTCGGGAAAAAATTAATTGATGTACTCACTGCCGCCAAAATTCTTGAATCGAAGTCGGAAGGTCGTCGGCTTATCGCGCAGAACGGTTTGACGCTTAACGACGAAAAAATTTCCGATGTCGATTACATTTTGGAGGAAAAAGATTTTCCTGCCGTTATTCGCAAGGGCAAAAAGAAATTTTTCAGGATTCTGTTATGACGGAACTTGAATTTGCAGAAAAAATTAGTGAAGCAGGCGGCAAGGCTTATTTGGTCGGCGGCGCGGTTCGCGATAAATTTCGCGGCGTTTCGGCTCATGACAGAGATTATTGCGTCACGGGGCTTGAAGAAAAAACTTTTAATAAAATGTTTAACGACGCGCCGAAATTCGGGAAATCGTTTCCTGTTTATTCGATTGAGATTGACGGAGTTTATTGCGAAGTCGCCTTTGCTCGCACGGAGCGAAAAGTCGGTAGGGGTTATCGCGGCTTTGAAATTTTATTTTCGCCCGACGTGACTATTGAGCAAGATTTATATCGACGCGACACGACGATTAACGCAATGGCTATGGAGCTTTTAAGCGGCGAATTGATTGACCCTTTCGGCGGGCGCGAGGACGTTATCAATAAAAAAATCCGAGCCGTCTCCGAACATTTTACGGACGACCCTGTTCGAGCGTTACGGGCGGCGCGTCAGGCGGCTCAATTCAATTTTGAAATATGCGCGGAAACGATTGAGGCAATGAAACTTTGCGGCGAAGAACTTGCGCACGAGCCGACGGAAAGAATTTTTGACGAATTGGAAACGGCGTTAAAAACGGATAAGCCTTCAATTTTTTTCAGGAGTTTGGAGCGGGCAGATTTACTGGAGATAACATTTCCGGAAATTGCTCAACTGCGCGGGAAAATACAGCCGACTTTCTTTCACCCCGAAGGCGACGCTTACGAACACACGCTGAATATTTTGGACGAAGTGGCAAAAATAAATCCCAAGCCGATAGTCCGATTTGCGGCTCTCATGCATGACATAGGCAAGGGCACGACGCCGCCCGAAATGTTGCCTCATCATTATCTGCACGAAAAACGCGGGCTTGAAGTTTTAAAGGAAATGAATCGCCGCATGATTATACCGAGCGATTGGAAAAAAATTGCGTCGTTCGTGATAAGGGAACATATGCGTGCACCGCGCCTTGAAAAGTCAGGCAAAATTGTTGATTTGCTGTTGGGGCTCAATGCCTTAAAAATCAGCGTAAAAGATTTTAACGACATAATAAGCATTGACAATCACGGCTTGCCGCCCTACCTCGAACATGCGCAGGAGATTATTGACGAACTTTTGACAATCGGCGGGAAAGATGCTCCGCCCGAACTTGAAGGCGCGGCGGTCGGCAAATGGATTCATGACGAGCGAATCAGACGTTTCACTAAAATTTATGATAAGGAGCCTTGAAAATGGAACCAATAATTTTGCCGTATAAAGGTAAGGAGCCGAAAATTGCCCGTGACGTATTTGTTGCGCCCGGTTCGTCGATTGTCGGAGAAGTTGAAATCGGCGCGGGGTCGAGTATTTGGTTTGGCGCGACTGTTCGCGGAGATTTTCAGCCCGTCAAAATCGGCTGTTATACAAACATTCAAGACAACTGCACGGTTCATGTTATGGGCGACTCGCCGACCGAAATAGGAAATTATGTTACGGTCGGACACAACGCGATTATTCATTGCCGCAGAATCGGCGACGACTGCTTAATCGGTATGGGCTCAATAATTTTGGGCTACTCCGAAATCGGCAACAACTGCATTATCGGCGCGGGTACGGTTATCACGCAGTATAAAAAAATTCCGAATAACTCTCTGGTCTTCGGCAACCCTGCAAAAATTATGCGTGCCCTTCGCGATGACGAAATTGTTGCGCTTAGGACTTCGGCAATGCACTACTACGAATGCGCCAAAGAATATGTCGTTCATCTCGGAATGACTGCTTGGCGTGAAGGTTAAACTTTTATGGTAAAAAGAAAATCGATGAGCTTATCGCTTGTCGATTTTTTTTTGCCTATGATATAATGCTGAAAAAAATTTCGGGCGGTGAACTTTATTTGAAGAAAAAATTTTTAGCCGGAATTATCGCCGCCGGTTTTTTGCTCGGCGGTTGCAATGAAGAACTTGTTCCTCCGAAATTGCCACTCGTCAAAGTTCAACAGATAAAATTCTCCAACGCCGCGCAGACAGAAAATTATTCGGGCGTCGTCAAAGGTCGTTACGAAACAAATTTATCTTTCCAAATTGGCGGCAAAATAATTTCTCGCGACGTTCAAGCCGGTTCGTTCGTTCATGCAGGCGAAGTTTTGATGACGATTGACCCGAAAGATATTGTCGAACAATCGCACAGTGCCGACGCGCAAGTTGCCTCAGCTCGCGCCCAACTCGAACTCGCAAAATCTAATCTCGACAGATACAGCGAACTTTTTAAATCGGAAGCGATAGCCGCCGTTGTTCTCGACCAATATAAAACTCAATACGACGCCGCACTTGCCGCCCATGACGCCGCAGTTGCTCAAGCCCGTCAAAGTCAAAACGCCCTCGAATACGCAACTTTAACCGCAAATGCCGACGGAGTTATCTCTGAAATTCTGGCTGAAGTCGGGCAAGTCGT
>JAFZIQ010000125.1 GCA_017554285.1 Selenomonadaceae bacterium | reverse complement strand
TTGCCCGTCGGAAGCAGATTTTGCAATGAACTCCAATTTCCCGGCGTAAGATTCAATCACATAACCTTTACCATCTTTTTGGAGCCAAGAGGGATTTGTGACACTTGCTTTTTCATCGGAGACATCAACGATCTCGAAATCATCGTTGTCTGACCGGGGCGTCTTTAAAATATCTATTCGAGCAGTAATATACGGTTTTAGTCTGCGGAGGAGCTGTTGATCAAGGAGTTCTTTGCGTTTTTCCTCTATTATGTTGAAAAAGAACGGTGCCGCCCCGTTAAACGTATCATCTTCAAATTTGTTGGAAAAAATTTCGTAAATATCGCGGTTGCCGAGATTTTCCAGTACTTTAGCGAGACGGTCAATAAACCATTTAATATGCACTTCGGCAATTTTCTGACAATAAATGGGATTTTCTCTTAAAAATTCAACCTTGGCTTGAAGTTCATTCAACCCCTTCAAAAAAGCAATCGGCGTTGAAATCCATCTGTAAGTTTGCTCCGCTGGTGTAAGTATCGTTCGTACAACGGAAGTGGTATTGTATGCTCTGTAGAAATAGAGCGGAATCGGAAGGCGTAAAAATCTTTTTACATGGGCATAGACATTAATGCACCATATAACATCACCACTTGATACCAAATTAAGAAAGGTAATATTATTCTTGAGCAAAAAGTCATGACGAACAAATTTTGACCAGCAAGCATGAAAATTGCCTTCGCCCTCGTCAAGTTGGAAAAACTGCTGAAAGAGTTCGTGGGGGTTATTTTCTATGAAAATCAATCTGTCTTCCACGCCTCTTTTAAACCACCTTCTGCCCAAGCCGTCTCTGTGTCGAGCAATTTTATTTACACCGTTCACATCGTAGAATGCCCCCATACAAACGACTTCAACATCGTATTCTTTTGCCGCGTTATACAAAGTTTCCAACGCCGAAGCCAAAATAAAATCATCGCTGTCCAAAAAGAAAATGTATTCACCGCTAGCGAGGCTTAGTCCGACGTTTCTAGGAACATAGCCGCCGCCACCGGAATTTTTTTCAGTCTGCCTCAGTTTAAGTCGTCCGTCAAATTTATCCACGTAACTTTTAACGACGGCAACGCTTTTATCGGTCGAGCAATCGTCAACCACAATTACCTCGAAATCTTGGAAGGTCTGAATCAAGAGACTGTCAAGGCATTCACTGACATATTTCTCGGCGTTGTACATCGGAATAACGACTGAAATTGCGGGAATGCGGTTGATTTTCTCACTCAAGTCAAGAAATGCTTCTTCAAGCTCGGCAATGCGCTGTTTATATTCTTCGACACCGCTGAAAGCATTTTCTTCCAACATTTTGTTTTGTCTGCAGATATAGGTCGTGAGTGCGGGAATTACAACATCATAGTCGCCGAAAAATTCTCCGAGTCCGTCTTTTATTGCCTCGTAAATTTCAGTTTCAGAAAGTTGTCGTGTCGAATCAAAAATCCAATCGAACCTTACCTTCAAAAAGTTTTCCAAAATGGCATGGCGGCAATCGGGATTCTCTTGAAAGAATTCGCTCGTGCTCATAAATTTATCGAGAGTCTTCAGTCCCAACAAAGCCGGTTTAAGCCAGAAATTAATTTTAACTTTCGGCGGCTTTTGTACTCTTGTAATCGAATCGGGGGCGGAACGGAAGATATAAAGCGCATCTGGAATGCGCAAAAATCTTTTCGCATGGATTACCAATCCTTGAGTCCAAATGTTATCGTCGCTTACTCTCAATTCGGGATAAACGATTTCATGATCTATCAAAAATTGCCGTCTTACCAATTTAAGCCAAGGCGTGGGACCGTATCTCTGATTGAGTATTCCCTGAAATCTTTCCCGCATGTCTTCCGTCTCAAGCGTCGGCTCTTCGACAGGGTCGCCTTCCTGAAACGTTTTAAGGCGAAGATTCTTCCCGTCAGCATTCGAGCTGTAATATCTGTCGCAATAGACAACGTCGGCGTCAAATTTCTTGGCAAGGGTATACATTTGCTCCAGCGCGTTTTCCACAAACATATCGTCGGCGTCCATGAAGAAAACGTATTCGCCGCCGGACAGCGGAAGCCCCATATTTCGCGGAACGGCTGCCGTACCCGAATTTTCTTCCGTGTGATAAAGTCTTAAGCGACCATCAAATTTAGGGATATAACTTTCAACAATCTCGCAACTTAAATCAGTGGAGCAGTCGTCGACAGCGATAACTTCAAAGTTTTGAAACGTTTGCTCAAGAATCGTATCGAGTTCTTCGGCTATATATTTCCCGACATTGTAAAACGGAATGATAACCGAGACAGCAGGCGAAGTAGACTGGGGGGGGGTTAATTAAAGTCTGCTGTTCCAAATCATTTGTCATTAAACCAATCCTCCTTAAGATTAAAATTTACTCCTGCATAGGAGCCGATTTGGTGTAATCAATTTTTCTGTAGAATTTATCATAAGCCAACAAATTCTGTCAAGGAAACAATCTTGCACGGGCGCGGATTTAATGTTAAAATCGCAAAAAGTTTTTTGAGCGGAGGCTTAAAGATGAATGGCAGTGAAAACGGTTACGCGGGTGCATTATTTTTTGCATTGATAAGTTTATGCGGAGCTTGGCAAATCGGAGATATTGAAGGATTAATTTTCGGCGGAGTCGGGGCACTTTTTGCGGCGATAAGTCTTCGTATGGCTCTCAACAAATCGGCACAGGCGGCTGAGGAAGATCATCAACGTATGAAATTCAATTCCAACAGCTCAGGAGCAAAATTATCGAGACCTCCGCCGCGAGTATCAACGCAATGAATTCGCTCAACGACGTTACGCAACTCCTTCAAGAAAATTTGCAACTCATGAACGGCAAACAAACCGAATTTGATAATCTTATGAATCTTTCCAAAAGCGTCGATACAATCAATTCGACGATTAACAGACTAGAAGAAGATTCTGCCGCATTGCACAACGAACTTGAGAAAATCCCTGCCGTTTTGAGTTCCGAACTTGAAAAAATTCCTACTGCCTTTTTTGCTCATGAAAAAATTTCTTACGTCGAAGAATTCCATGCGTTACTTGAAATCGAAGATACCAACAGGACGAATCTCCAAACCGCTTTGAAAATTTTGCACGCTATCGCGCAGATGATTAAGAACTCGCCGCATATACAGGAGCTTGAAAAAATTAACGCATCGATTGAAGGATTTAACGCTAAAAATACTTTAGACGCACTCAAGATTTCCGTTGAGGACGTGCAAAAAAATCTTGCCGAACTTGTCAATGTCAACAGCGAGCTTTTAAAAAATTTCGCGACGACCTTTGAACAGTTCAATATACAAGTCGATACTTCCGACATGCAGAAAAATCTTACTGAGCTTGTCAATATCAACAGCGAGTTCTCAAAAAATTTGGCGACGAACTTTGAACAGCTTAACAGCAAAATTGATGCTTCCGACGCGCAGAAAAATCTTGCCGCACTCGTTAAAATCAACAGTGAGTTTTCAAAAAAATTCGCGGAAACCTTTGAACAGCTTAACGCCAAAATCGATACTTCAAACGCACAGAAAATTGACATTGCCGACGCCTTTAACGAATTGAAATTTTCTTTGGACGCACTTAAAAATTCGGCTGACGACGCGCAGAAAAATCTTTTCGAGCTTGTCAAAATCAACGGCGATTTCTCAAAAAATTTCGCAACGACCTTTGAACAGCTTAATACAAAAAGTGATACCTCCGACGCATTTAACGAACTGAAAATTTCTTTGGACGCACTTAAAAATTCGGCTGACAACGCGCAAAAAAATCTTGCCGAGCTTGTCAAAATTAACGGCGACCTTTCAAAGGGTTTCACGACAACGCTTGACGACCTTCGCTTAGATATGGCTAAACTCTCCGCCAAACTCGAAGCATTTAAGGATTCTTCAAACAGAAAATCGCGCCGTGACAGATGATAAAAAAATGCGCCGCTTTGAGCGCGAAGAACTTAAAAGGAGTAACCAAAATGATTCTGACTGTTGAAGTAGATATTTTCGGCATTATGGAAGAGAATACTTATTTCTTTATCGATGACGAGACCGACAGCGGATTTTTAATCGACCCCGGCGCGGAAGCTGAGAAGCTTTTACAAATCGCCGCCGATAAAAAGTTCACGATAGAAAAAATTTTGCTGACTCACGGTCATTACGACCATATCGGCGCAGTCAATGAGATTCGACGCGCTTTAAATATCCCCGTTTGCATGGGGCGCGGCGGCAATTTTTATGCTCGCGACCCGATAAGTAACGGCTCAAGATTTTTCAATCAAGAAATAATCCTTGATGACGTGACGATTCTTGATGACGCCGCCGAAATTTTTTTATCTGCCAATCCGAATTTCAAGGTTAAAGTTATCGCCGCGCCCGGTCACACGCTCGACGGCACGATTTACTACAGCGAAAAAAATTCTGTCGCATTTGTCGGCGATACGATTTTTTACGGCGGGCACGGACGAACAGATTTGGCGGGCGGCAGTGAAATCGATTTAATGAATACGATTAAAAACAAAGTTTTCACGTTGCCCGATGAAACGATTTTATTTTGCGGACACGGTAGAGAAACGACCGTAGCCGAAGAAAAATATCGTGCTTGGTATACTTAAATGTCCGCTTCGACGCCGTGTTCGTCAAAAACTTTCAAAATCTCGCGGAGTTTGGTCTTTGAAGGGTTATAATCAATCGTCGTTTCGCCGTCGTGCGCGTGAATGTGAACATAAAGCACTCCTGCCAAACCGAGTAAAGTTTTCTCAACCGACGCCGCATTTTCCTGAGTATAACCTTTGGCGACGAATTGCAAACGGGTATTGCCGCCGAGTTCACCGCAACCGCATTCTTTACACATTTTAAAAACACCTCACTAAAATTTTTACCGCCGAATTATAGCACAGGAATCGGAAACCGGAAAACGGGGACGGGGGGATTGAATGTTAAAAATTTTATTGGTATTCGTTGGCGGCGGCTTGGGCGCGGTGTCGAGATTCTTGGTATCGACGGCATTGGCGGGCAAGCTCGGCAATTTTCCGCTCGGAACATTGACTGCAAATTTTTTCGGCAGTTTATTAATGGGTTTGATTTTGGGAATTTTGGCGAGCCGCGTGAATGTCTGCGCGGAATCCGTCAGATTATTTGTCGCAGTAGGATTTTTGGGCGGCTTTACAACTTTTTCTTCGTTCTCCGCAGAAACTCTTGCGCTGATTCAAAACGGGCAAATTTTCGCGGCGGCAGTTAATATTATAATCAGTGTAGTTGCGGGCTTGGGAGCCTGCGCGGTCGGATTAAATTTAGGGAGGATTTAAAATGGCAAAGGCATTAATAATCATCGACATGCAAAAAGATTTCGTAACGGGTGCGCTCGGCACAAAAGAGGCACGAGAAATGTTACCGCGTCTCGTAGAAAAATTGGAGGCAATAATCGAAGAAGGCGCGGTCGATTTAATTTTCACTCAGGACACTCACACCGATAACTACCTTGACACGCAAGAAGGCAGAAATTTGCCTGTCACTCACTGCATAAAAAAATCCGACGGCTGGCAAATCGTTCCGGAACTTCAGAAATTCACTGCGCGGGCTAAAGCCGTTATTGAGAAAAAAGCTTTCGGCTCGACGCGCTTGCCTTCGCTTATCAAGCCCTATGAAGTCGTAGAATTCGCGGGCGTCTGTACCGATGTTTGCGTTATCTCGAACGCGCTTTTAATCAAGGCATTTTATCCCGAACAAAGAGTTCAAATCGACGCCGCCTGTTGCGCCGGTACTACGCCCGAAGCTCATCAAAAAGCTCTCGACGTTATGAAAAGTTGTCAATGTAAAATCATTAACGAATAACAGAGGACAAAACTTTGATTTACTGGCTGTTATTTTTTGAGTTCGCTAAAATAAGTTTGGTATGTGTCGGCGGCGGTTATGCGTCAATGCCGTTGATTCAAGCCGCCGTAGTCGATACTTATCACTGGTTGAGCCTCAGCGAATTCATAGATATTTTTACGATTTCGCAAATGACGCCCGGTCCGATAGGCATAAATGCGGCGACGTTCGCGGGAATGAAAATCGCGGGACTCGGCGGAGCAATCTGCGCGACTATGGGTTTTGTGACGCCGAGCATTTTCCTTTGCATTGCGCTGGCAAAAATAATTTTTAAGTACGGAGACTTGGGAGCGATTCGCGGAATTTTAAACGGCTTACGCCCTGCAGTTATGGCATTAATCGCGGCGGCTTGTGTGAGTTTCGTTTTATTGGCGGTCTGGAATGCGGAAAAAATGCCCAAGAACTTTTTGACAACCTTCGACTTGAAAGGCGCGATAATTTTAATCGGAGCATTGGCGGCAGTCCGAATGAAAATCGGCGTGATAAAAGTTTTGATTGCCAGCGGCATTGCAGGATTAATCTTCGGGTTGGTGATTTGATTGGGCGACGTGATAATCCTTGTTATGATTGTCTGCATGATTCTTTATTCGTTCGGCGACGATATTTTTACCGATTAACAAAACGGCACTTCCAAAATCGGAGGTGTTTTTTTGTTTAGATTGAATCGCAAAAAAAGTTCAGTTTTAATCCTTGAATATCGATAGATTATGAAATAGAATTCTGACAGTATAAAAATTTCTAAGGCAGAAGGAGCGGAAAAATGCAATGGCATTGATAGATACAACAGGCATTCGACCAATAGAACGACGACAACCGACAGATGAAATAGGTCGAGCAAGACGAAGGGAAGAAGGCACAAGCAGTGCCTTCCGACCGCAAACAAATGTTGCATTAAAAACGGCGATACAAGATTTGGCAGCGACTCTTTCCAAAATCAGTTCGGAGGAAAAATCCGGCGTTCAGAAAATGCCAAATGAAATCGGCGACGTTATCAAAAATATTTTAAGGCAATCGCTGTCGATGGACTCGACACTCAATAAAGGAATCGGCAGTACAATCGAAAGTCAACGGTTTTCAATGGATCAACTCATGCTTTTTTCGCGTTTGCTGTCGCAAATGGGAACGCTCGCCGAAAGAAATTACTCAATGAAAATAAGCGACGAGACTAAGTTGATAATGACCGGTTTAAAAGATTTAATCGTAGCAGAAAACGGCGGCAAGGAATTGGAGCCTGTCCTCATGACGAAATCGGCATTTGAACTTGTCGATGCAAAAGTAGCTGACGAATTACCGCAAGCACTCTATGAAATGTTGGCGCAACTGTCGAATATGCCCGCCGCCACTCAGCAACAACAGCCGCCCTCCGAAAGTATGCAATTCTTAAAACAACTGGTAAGATATTTTATACCGCGCCCCGAAGTCGACGATTTCGCGCAGAAACAGGAAAGTACTTCGCCGCAACGGGAGCAACAATTTCAGCCCGAACAACAAACGCGTTCGCAATCGTCAGCCGCGCAGAGATTTTTAGATTCCATGTTCAGAAATTTTGGCGGCAAATTCTCTTCGCAAAATCAACAGCCTCAAAATCAGAATCAACCGCAAGGACAACAGCAAGTCCCGTTGAATCAAAATCAACCGCAAGGACAACAGCAAATCCCGCTGAATCAGAATCCGCCGCAGGGGCAACAGCAAATACCTTTGAATCAAAATCAGCCGCAAGGACAACAGCAAATACCTTTGAATCAGAATCAGCCTCAAGGGCAACAGCAAATTCCTTTAAATCAAAATCAACCTCAAGGTCAGCAAGTTCCTTTGAATCAGAATCAGCCGCAAGGGCAACAACAAACTCCTTTGAATCAGAATCAACCTCAAGGGCAACAGCAAATCCCGCTGAATCAAAATCAGCCGCAAGGTCAGCAAGTTCCTTTGAATCAAAATCAGCCGCAAGGTCAGCAAATACCTTTGAATCAGAATCAGCCTCAAGGACAACAGCAAATTCCGCTGAATCAGAATCAGCCGCAAGGACAACAGCAAATTCCGCTGAATCAGAATCAACCTCAAGGGCAACAGCAAATCCCTCTGAATCAAAATCAGCCGCAAGGTCAGCAAGTTCCTTTGAATCAAAATCAGCCGCAAGGACAACAGCAAATTCCGCTGAATCAGAATCAACCTCAAGGGCAACAGCAAATCCCTCTGAATCAAAATCAGCCGCAAG
>JAFZIQ010000124.1 GCA_017554285.1 Selenomonadaceae bacterium | reverse complement strand
TGCCGCTTCTCCGACTCCGGAAGCTCCTGCAGAAACTTCCGGCGAGATTGCATCAGATATTCCCGTCTTTTTGACGGAGACAGAGAAAAAACTCATCAACGAGGCAAAAAAGACAGGAATGCGCGGCATGTACCTTAAAGTCACGCTTGCCGAGTCCTGTCTTTTGAAATCTGCGCGGTCGTATATGGTAATGAATTCGCTGGAAGAAGTCGGCGAAGTCATTCGCACAATCCCGCCCGCCGAAGATTTGGAGCAAGAAGCCTTCGATCGCGAATTTGAAGTTATCTTGGTTACAACGGCTGATGAAGAAGTCGTTCAAAATGCAGTCTTGGGCATTTCCGAAATCGAAAAGGCTGAAACGCAAGTTATCAAATTCGGGACTCCTGCGGCTAAAGCTCCCGCGCCCGTTATCAACGAGCAAAAATCAACGTCTACAGCGGCGGCAACGGCTCCGACTCCCGCGCCCGCGCCTGCTCCCAAACCGTCGGCTCCCGTAAATGCTCCGCCAAAACCTGCAGCCGGCGGCGCAAGTGGAGGAAATGCGGCGGCAAATGCGGCGGCTCAAAAGAAGAGTCATGCGGGGCAATCAGTCCGCGTCGATATTGATAAACTGGATACCCTTATGAATCTCATGGGCGAGTTGGTTATCAATAAAGTTCGCCTTGAACAAATCGGACAAACTCACAGACTTTCGGAACTCACCGAGACTTTGGAGCAAATGGACAGAGTCACGACCGACCTTCAAAATATCGTCATGAAAGTCCGCATGGTTCCCGTCAGCCAAGTCTTTAACCGTTTCCCGCGCATGGTTCGCGACGTTACCAAAGAACTCAATAAAGAAATTAACTTGACAATCGAAGGTGAGGATACCGAACTCGACCGCACGGTTATCGACGAAATCGGCGATCCTATCATGCACCTTTTGAGAAATTCTCTGGATCACGGAATCGAAATGCCCGACGAGCGCGAGGCTAAAGGTAAACCCCGCGTCGGTGAAGTCGGACTTATCGCCCGTCACGAAGGCAATAACGTCGTCATAATGGTTACCGACGACGGTAAAGGCATTGATGCCGGCGTTATTCGTCGCAAAGCCGTTGAGAAAGGGCTTTTCACTCAAGACGAAGTCGACCAAATGGAAGACGCGGACGCCGTCCGAATCGTTTTCCTGCCCGGTTTTTCGACTGCAGAAAAAATCAGCGATATTTCCGGTCGCGGCGTCGGTATGGACGTTGTCAAGAGCAAAATTGAATCTCTCAGCGGACAAGTCGACGTTGAGACTCACGTTAATGAAGGTTCCATTTTCAAAATCAAATTGCCGCTGACTTTGGCTATTATTCAAGCAATGTTGGTTCAAGTTCAAGATGAAATGTATGCAATTCCGCTTGCCTCAATCGACAGCACGTTGAGCATTCAACCTTCCGACATTCGCACTGTTCAAAACAATGAAGTTATCGTTCTGCGCGGCGAGATTATCCCGATAATTCGTATGGAAGAAACTTTAATGGTTCCGCATGTTAAAGATACAAATGAGCTGTTTGTCGTCGTTGTGCACGCGGGCGACTCGAAAGCGGGCATTGTTGTTGATAAGTTAATCGGTCAACAAGAAATTGTTATAAAGACTTTGGGCAACTTATTCATGGGCTTGAAGATGTTCTCAGGCGCGACGGTGCTCGGCGACGGTCGAGTTGCATTGATTCTTGACGTAGCGACAATGCTTAACTAGGAAACGGGAATTAGGGGTCGGGGACTGTTCCCTGTTCCCTAATCCCTGACAACTAAGGAGGAATTTTTATGGCTAAAGACAGCGCGGCAAATATGCCTAAAAACATTCTGAGCGATGACAATGAAGAAGTAATAGCTATGCAGGTTGTTGCGTTCAAATTACGCGACGAAGAATACTGCGCGAATATCTTCCAAGTGCAGGAAATTAACGATATGACCGACATAACGCGAGTACCTTTCGCGGCGAGTTTCATTAAAGGCGTTATCAATCAGCGCGGCTCGGTCATGCCCGTTATCGATTTGAAAAAGCGGCTCGGTATCGAAGAAACACCCTACACCGAAACCGCCCGAATTGTTACCGTTATCGTCGGCGATTTGCAAGTCGGAATGTTGGTTGACGCCGTCACGGAAGTTTTGACTATTCGCTCCAGACTCGTCGACCCGAAAAAAACCGTCAGCGATAAAGCTATGGAAAAATTCTTAAGCGGTATCGGCAATATTGACGGCAGACTTGTTACCATGCTTAATCTGGAAGAAATTGTCGGCGTAAGCTAAGCAAGTTTTCAGTGGTCAATGATGAGTGGTCAGTCTGAAAGCTGAGTACTTTTGAAGAGGTGTTTATTACATGATTGATGAATTTGATTTGACTCCGTCGCAACTGGACGCAATGCGCGAAATCGGTAATATAGGCGCGGGCAATTCGGCTACGGCTCTTTCGCAGATTGTCAATAAAAAAATCGATATGAATGTCCCGCAAGTATCGCTTATTCCGATTGAAGACGTACCCGACCTTGTCGGCGGTCCGGACGCGCTTGTTGTCGCCGTATTCTTGCGCGTTTACGGCAAAGCTCCCGGCAATATTCTGTTCGTCATGCCCAAGAAAAATGCTTTCTATCTTGTTGACGGCTTAATGGGTAAGCCGCTCGGCACGACGCAGGAACTTGACGAAATGGGAGTATCGGCTTTAAAAGAGGCGGGCAATATTCTTGCAGGCTCTTATCTCAATGCATTTTTCCACTTTACAAAAATCTCAATGTTGCCGTCAATTCCGGCTCTGGCGATTGACATGGCAGGAGCAATTTTAAATGTTGTATTGGTTCAGCTGGGGCAAATGGGCGATTATGCAATGGTTATCGAAACAAAATTCTTGGCAGAAGATGACAGCATTAACGGACACTTTTTCCTTGTACCCGACCCGGGTTCGCTGGGTACTATTGTCAAGGCAGTGGGAGTTGAATAATTATGGCAGGAAACCTCATTAAGGTGGGTATGGCTGATTACAAGGTTGGTCGCAGTCCGTCTACCCTTATCAGTTACGGATTGGGCTCCTGTATCGGCGTTTCGCTCTACGACCCTCTGAGGAAAATCGGCGGGCTTCTTCATATTATGTTGCCCGACAGTACTCAAGCTCGTTCGAGCGATAATCCTGCGAAATTTGCCGATACCGGTATCCCGCTCATGATTAATGATGTGGTTGCGCTTGGCGCGTCTAAGGCGCGGCTTGTCGCCAAAATTGCGGGCGGCGCACAGATGTTTTCTTTTTCAAATGCAAGTGATGCCATGAGAGTCGGTACCAGAAATGCCGAGACTTGCAAACAGATTTTAAGAAGAAACGGAATAAAACTTATCGCCGAAGATACCGGCGGCACTTACGGGCGCACAGTTTCAATCGACTTGTCGACCGGCTCTTACAAAGTCAAAACCATAGATCGCGGCGAAAAAGATATGTGATGTTTAGGGATTGGGGACTAGGGATTAGGGACTAGGGACTGGAAAAATTAATTCCTGAATCCTGAATCCTGATTCCTAATCTCCGGAAAGGTGATACTGT
>JAFZIQ010000123.1 GCA_017554285.1 Selenomonadaceae bacterium | reverse complement strand
GTCGGCAATGAGCTTGGGGATTGCTGTTTCGCCGAGTCCGTGAATATCCATAGCGTTGCGCCCGACGAAATTCAGCAGATGATTTTCCAACTGCGCGGGGCAATTCGGATTTACACAGCGATAATCGGCGGCAGATTCTTCGCGTTCGAGTTTGTGTCTGCAAACAGGACAAGTTTCGGGGATTTTAAAAGGCGCGGTATTTTCGGGACGCTTTGAATTGATGACGCCGCTGACTCGCGGAATTATTTCGCCGCTCTTGTAAACTTTTATGGTATCGCCGATTCGCACGTCCAACGAGTCGATAAAATCTTGATTATGCAAAGTGGCACGTTCGACCCTTGTACCGTTCAAACTCACCGCGTCGAAAATTGCAGTCGGAGTGATTCTGCCCGTGCGTCCGACGCTTAACTCAATTTTTTTCAAGACAGTTTCGCGTTCATCGGGCGGATATTTATAGGCGACTGCCCAGCGCGGAAATTTACTTGTCGCGCCGAGTTTTTCTCTGTCGGCAAAAGAATTTACCTTGATAACTGCGCCGTCAATGTCGTAATCGAGATTTTCGCGCCGAATGCCGATTTCCTCAATCGCCCGCCAAACTTCATCGAAAGTCTTGCAAACTTTGTAGTCGTGAATAATTTTTATTCCGTTGCGAGCCATAAAATTATAAGCGTCGACGTGACTTTGAATTTCCGCGCCGTCAATCTTCTGCAAATTGAAAACGAACATTGAAAGGCGACGTTCCTTGACTATTCGACTGTCGAGTTGTCGAAGAGTACCCGCCGCGCAGTTTCTCGGATTGGCAAAAATTTTCAAGCCCAATTTTTCTTGTCGGGCGTTGGTTGCCAAAAAATTTTTATGCGTCATATAAACTTCGCCGCGAATCTCAAAATATTTCGGCGCGTCTGCCAATTTTTGAACGACATCATCAATAACCAGCGCATTTTCCGTAACGTCTTCGCCTTGAACTCCGTCGCCGCGTGTTATCGCCTGAATAAATTTCCCGTTTTCGTAGCGCAGAGCCAATGACAATCCGTCAATTTTCTCCTCAACCACAAATTCGGGCGAGCCGAGCTTTTCAATCGCGTCGTTTATAAAATTTTCCACGTCATCACGATTGAAAACGTCTTGTAAAGATAACATTTGCACATCGTGAGCAACCAATTTTCCCGCCTCGCGCCGCGCAGAGCCTCCGACCGTTTGAGTCGGCGAAGTCGGCGTTATGAATTCGGGATAAGACGCCTCCAAATCTTTCAGCCGTTGCATTAGTTTATCGTATTCGTAATCCGAAATTTCCGGCGCGTCCAGTTCATAATATTTCCGATTATGCCGTCGAATTTCCTTGCGAAGTTGCAGAATCTCCGCCTTAACTTGAGAAATATCCATTTTTTAATCGCCTCCTTAAATTTTGTTCAAGGGAGCCGCTTTAATTCCCAAAACCTTAACGCCGTATTCGGGATTCACGAAAGAAATTGTAATCCTTCCGTCGTTAATCTCCATAATCGTACCGAGTCCCCATTTTTTATGATTAACCATGTCGCCGACGTTAAAACTTTCGGGCGGTAAGGAAGGTTTTTCGGGCAATTTAACCTGCGCGGGGCGATAAGAAATCGGCGGTTTGTAACTTGGAGTCGGCGAAACTTTTTGCTGAGGCGGCTTGGGTTTGGTTCCGAAACTTTCAACACAAGAATCGGGAATTTCTTCGATAAACCGCGAAATTTTTTGATAATATTTTTTGCCAAACGACATTCGAGTTTCCGCCGCCGTGATATAAAGTTTTTTCTTGGCGCGAGTCAAGGCAACGTAACAAGCGCGTCGCTCCTCTTCCAATTCTTCCTTATCTTCAAGGGAAATTGCGTGCGGAAAAATCCCGTCCTCCATACCGACCATAAACACAACCGGAAATTCCAAACCCTTCGCCGCGTGAACTGTCATTAACTTAACGCGAGAATCTTCTTCATCAAGTGTATCAATATCGGTTATCAAAGCAACGTGATTCAAAAAATCTTGCAAAGTGCTTTCGGAATTTGTATCAATAAATTCCTTCGCGCCGTCAACGAACGTGCCCAAATTTTCTTCGCGAGAAATATTTTCTTCCTTGCCTTCCTCCAAATTGTCACGGAGCATTTGCATATAACCCGATTCATTGAGTACGGTAACTATCAATCTATCGACGGGCAGATTTTTCGCCGACTCCGTAAAACTCATCATCATTGCCGCGAATTCTTGAAGACTTGCGCGGAATTTGGGATGAAGTCCTTCCACTTGCCGCAAAAGTTTTTTATCGGCGATAAGCTCCATAATCGATAACTCTTGACTGCTTGCGAATTCTGACAGCCGATTTAAATTCGTCGAACCGAGTCCGCGTCTCGGCGTGTTGATTATCCGCAAAAGGTGTAAATCATCATGCGGATTGGCTATGACATGCAAATAGGCGAGTATGTCTTTAATCTCTTTGCGGTCGTAAAATTTCAAGCCGCCGATTATGAAATACGGAATTTCAGCCTGCATAAATTTTTCTTCAAACAATCGCGACTGAGCATTTGTGCGATAAAGCAATGCGATTTCATTGTAAGAAAAATTTTCTTCCGTGACCAGCCGTTTAATCTCTTTTGCAACAATCGCCGCCTCCGTAATGTCAGTCATGCAAGTGACGAATTTAATTTTTTCTCCCGTTTCGTTTTGAGTCCAGAGATTTTTAGGTTTACGGTCGAGATTATTTTTGATAACGGCATTTGCCGCCCTCAAAATGGTTTTCGTCGAACGATAATTTTGTTCCAAGAGAATAACTTTTGCTTGCGGATAATCGCGCTCGAAATTCAGAATGTTGCGCATATCCGCGCCGCGCCAGCCGTAAATAGATTGATCCGCATCGCCGACTACGCAAAGATTTTTATACTTCGACGCCAATAAATTCGTCAAAACATACTGCGCAACGTTCGTGTCTTGATATTCATCAATCGAAATGTATTTAAATCGCTCTTGATATTTCTCCAAAACTTCGGGATAAGCTTTAAACAGTTGCACGGTTTTAAAAATCAAGTCGTCGAAGTCAAGGGCATTATTCGCCTGCAACTTTTTCTGATAAAGCTCGTAAATCAGCGCGACATTTGCCTCGTAATTGTTGCCGTCGTAGGAAATTTTTTCTTTGTACTGCGCGGGCGTCACCAAATCATTTTTCAAGCCGGAAATTTTGAAGTGAACGCTGTCAAATTGTTTGTCGCCGAGATTCAATTCCGCAACGCATTTTTTTATAAGATTTTTGGCGTCACCGGCGTCGTAAATCGCAAAGTTGCTGTTGAATTCGCCTGTGATTTTAATTTCTCTGCGCAAAAGTCTTGAACAAAACGAATGAAAAGTACTGAGCACAATATTTTTTGCAGGCTCGCCGATTAATTTTTCGGCGCGTAATTTCATTTCATTGGCGGCTTTGTTGGTAAAAGTTATTGCCAAAATATTAAACGGAGAAATTCCCTGCGCAATCAAATTCGCAATGCGACAGGTTAAAACTCGCGTTTTGCCGGAGCCTGCGCCCGCCATTATCAAAAGTGCGCCGTCTAAACATTCGACTGCCTTTTTTTGTTCGGGATTGAGATTCTTAAGAATTTTACTTGTGTCAAAAAAAAATTGCTCGTTCAAAGGAGCATTCCCCCTTTCAATGAGCAATTATATTCGCAAAAAATTTTTAAATCAAGCCGCTACATTGGTTGAAAGATGATAATAAACGCCGTGACGCTCCATTAAATCTTCGTGAGTGCCTTCTTCGGTAATGTTGCCGTGTTCAAGGACAAGGATTCTGTTTGAATTGCGAACGGTCGCCAAGCGATGCGCAACAGTTATCGTCGTGCGATTTTCGGAAAGTTTTTGCATAGCCTTTTGAATTTGGCGTTCGGTTTCGTTGTCGAGTGCCGAAGTCGCCTCATCCAAGATTAGAATTTTCGGATTGCGTAAAAACATTCTGGCGATAGCAAGACGTTGTTTCTGCCCGCCGCTGAGTTTAACTCCGCGCTCGCCGATAAAAGTATCGTAGCCGTTCGGGAGCTCGGAAATAAATTCATGCGCCTCTGCAAGCCTTGCCGCCTCCATAATTTCTTCGTCGGTAGCGTCCTCGCGCCCGTAAGCGATATTGTCTTTGACGCTCGCAGAAAACAGGAAGGTATCTTGCTGAATCATGCCGACTTCTTTACGCAAGCTGTCAGTCTTAACGGTTTTAATATCGCGCCCGTTGATTGAAATTTTTCCGCCGTCAAGTTCATACATACCCAAAAGCAATTCGCAAAGCGTAGTTTTGCCGCCGCCCGTCATGCCGACAATTCCGACGTGTTCGCCCGCCGCTATGCTCAAATTAAAATCGTTGAAAATCGGCGCATTGTTCTCGTAAGCAAAATTCACATGCGAAAATTCAATCGCTTGAGTATTGCCTTCGATTTTTTCTATGCGTTCGGCGGAAAGCTCGCTGCTTTCGGGAAGATTCATCAACTCGCGATAACGTTCGACGCCCGCCATACCGCGTTGATAAACTTCCGTCAACATCATTAATTGGAAAACCGGTCTCATGCAAATCATCATGTAAAGCAGGAACGCAACCAAATCGCTGATTGTCATTTGCCCCAAACTTATCAACGCGCCGCCCAAAACTATTATCGTTAAGTTCATGACGTTGGAGAAAAAATCTATGCCGCCGTGAAGTTTGCCGACCGTTTGGAAAGAATTTTTTTGAACCGACAAAAGGTTTTCGCCTGCACGGAGCATTTTATCAAGTTCCTTTTCCTCATTACTGAAAATCTTAACGAGTCTAATGCCTTGCAAACTCTCGGAAATTTGTCCGCTTAAGTCGCCCGTATTTTCGCGAGCCTTCATAAACATTTTTTTCATATCGCCGTTTAGTTTAATCGTCGTGCAGGTTTTGAAAATCAGCAGTGCCGTTACGACGATTGCCAGTTGCCAATTCAGATAAAACAGCAACGCGATCGAGCCAAGCATCGTCATTGAGCATGTTACGAACAAATGAGGGATTGCGAACATCAGCCCGCCGACTTCCGCAATATCGTTGACGAGCCGTGATAAAAGTTGTCCGCTCTGCGCGTTGTCGTAGAAAGAGTAGCCCATTCTCAACAGATGACGGAAAAGCTTTTCGCGCATTGTGAATTCTATCTTCGCGCCCATGCCGCGCCCGACGACTTCAACTTTATAATTCAAGAAATAATTCGCCGCGTAAATCGCCAATAACGCGCCCGCCGTCAAAATCATTTCTGTTGAAATTCCGTGCGGCAAAAGTTCATCCATAACGTGACGAATCAGCATTGGCGCAAGCAGTCCGAGACCCGCGCCGATTAACGAGCCGATTACCACGAATGAAAATGCCTTCTTGTGAGCCGAATAGCTCTCCTTGAAAAATTTCAGCTTATCCTTAAGCATTAAAAATCCCTCCTTGTTAAAAGTTCTTGCTACAATCTGAAAGTCGGGTAATTTTGCCCTTCATAATATTCTGTTTCCTCAAGCTCCTTTTCAATCAAAGCCCTGAGTTGCTCCGAAATTTTATCGAGCGATTCTCTGAGTTCCGCTCTGTCGCTTCTTGAAAGTTCGATAAACAATTCGTCATAATCGGGCTTTTGAAGTTGAAAAGTTTCGCCCTTCTCCGTCAGCTCCACAATGAGTGCTCGTTTATCTTCCTTCGAGTGGTAACGTCTTATGTAACCGTTCGTTTCCAATTTTTGAAGAAGCTCGCCTAACGATTGCGGTCGAATGTCCAAAATGTATCCGAGTTCTTTTTGACTGATATTATGCATTCTGCGCAGAGCCGAAAGAATTCGTCCTTGACCCTGCCAAGGATCCAAGCCGCCGAATTTTTTCCCATACCACATCATATGATAGCGATGCATGAGATGATACATTTCCAACAGACTTTTCGTCAAAATTTTATCGCGTGCCATTTGTAAATCCTCCCCAAAAAATCAAGGTACCCTTTGAGCTACCCACCGCCTATAGAGGCGGGGGATTCTTGAGAAGTTTGGTTTATGCAACCCTTATTCTCAAAGGTCTGCCCAAAAGACCCGCACACAGTCGCTCAAAATTGAGGTTCTGCTTACTTTTGCGCAAAATATTCGCTGCGCCGTTCACGTCAGCGTTAATCAATCTGCCGCTTTTCGACTTGTACAAGCCGCGCTTTATCCGCTTGCCGCTGAAGGCGTATTCTTTCTGATTATCGGCGTCATAGACCGGCAAAAAGTCTGAGTCCAAAAAACTCGCCTTCGACGTGTAACTTTCTTCCTGCTCAATGTAATTCATGCCGTAGCGGATACACAAATTTTGCAACTGCCGACGCAATGCGTTAAACGATATTTGCGTAAATTGCTGGTTGACGACCTTACCAATATTCATTCCGCGCTTGAAGTCGGGATTGTAACCGCAAATAATCGTTCCGATGTCGTTGGCAATGCAAAAATTCACAATATAACGAGCGGTTTTCTTCAAGCAGTCATTGACGCGATTATTTCTTTTCAATGTGAGACGCTCAATCTGTTTCGACGAATAGCAACCTTGTTTCCAAAGGATTGACTGCAGATGGGCGCGACGTTTATTCCAATTCCGATTAATATGTTTGATTTTACGTCCGTCCATGATGAACGAAGTCCCGAAATTGGTTACACACGTCGCCAAATTATCTAAGCCAATGTCAATCGCCAATGAGTTCTCGCGGTTCAAATTCAAATTCTCCGCCGCGACCTCGTAGCAATAAGCAATTTTAAACGCCCGACCTTTGTACAGCGGAATGATTTTTACTTCGAGGATTTTCTTGCCGTTTAAACGTTCGGGCACTTTAATTCTGATTCTGTGACTGTTCAAAACGTTTGTGTAAGTTCGGCTTTGCGGTATCGTTAAATACCCGTCTTTAACATGAATGCTTTGATTTGGAATAATCAGATTGAACAGACCACCTTTCTTGCGATAACGCGGTGGACGAGCACCTTTGACTTTGCCAACCGAACCAAAGAACGACTTAAAAGCGAAATCCACTGCCTGTAAAGTATGTTGTGCAACTTGTGCCGGCAAGAGCTTATAGTTGTCGTTGTCTTTGCACAATGAACAATTACTGAAGTATGTCAGATACGTTTTATCTGCAAAAAATTTTTGACGGATATTATAGAGGGCGAAGTTATACAGGCAGTTGCTGAAAAAACACAGCTCGCGAAGTTGAAAGTATTCCGCTTTAGTCAACCCGCGAATCATGTTTACTTGAGTCAGATACATGCGTTTACCTCCTTTCGGAGGAATTATTATATGATTTAAAGCAAAATACAAGTTGTGGCGGGAGTGTTCTCACCAGTTTAGGATAAATGATACATGGTACCTTACGAACAGTCAACATATTTGAGTGATTTTTAATCAAAGTTTAAGGGCATTTGCGGGACAAAGCTTGACGCATTTGCCGCAACGAACACATTCGGCGGAATCGAATTCTTTAGTCGGGTCGAGTTCGAGCGGACAAATTTTTTTGCAACGTCCGCAACCGATGCACTTGTCAGCCGCGCAGGTCAGACGATAAAAACTGTACTTATTTAACAAGCCGTAAATCGCGCCGAGCGGACACATAACGCGGCAAAAAAATCTGTGGACGAGGACGCAACCGCCAATCACGACAACCAAGATAAAAATTTTCAGTGCAAATAATTTTCCCAAGACGTGTCGAAATTCTTCATGCGTTGCAATCAGCGGCAAGCCCGCTTCCAAAGTTCCCGCAGGACAAATGTATTCGCAAAAAGCAGGTTCGCCGAATTTGGTCACGACGGGCAAAATCAAAACGAATATTATCAACAGAAAATATTTCACGCGCAGAAATTTTCTCGGCAAATTAATTTTGGGCGACGGAATTTTATTTAAGAGTTCTTGAATAAATCCGAACGGGCATAAAAATCCGCAGACAGCTCGACCGAGCAATAATCCGATTAAAATTATAAAGCCCGCCGCATAAAAACTGAATTTGCCTCCCGCGCCGCCGACCGCTTGCAATGCGCCAATCGGACAACTCAACGTTGCCGCAGGACACGACCAACAATTTAATCCGGGCGCACAGAAATTTTTCAAATCGCCGCGATAAAGTTTGCCGCTTAAAAAATTCGCCGCATAAGGATTTGTCAAAATCATTGCCGCCAGCTGAATCAATCGCCTTTTCATCAGCCCAGCCCTATACATTCAAGACAAACTCGCGTCGCCTTATGAAAAATAATTGACAATTCACCGCGCTCGACGCCGAACCAAATCATCGCCGCACTTACCAAAAAAATTATCAGTCTAATCCTTAAGAAGTTTTTCGAGTTCATCTTTGTAACCGTCAACGTCCGCGCCGACAATCATTTCGCCGACGATTTCGCCCTTGCTGTTCACGAAAATTGTCGTGGGTACCGCATCTATATTCTCCAAAAATTTTACGAGTTGTTCATCAAGGACTAAGTTTACAAAATTTACGTGAGCCTCTTTGGTTATTCGCAGAGCCTCTTTAATTTGCTGATTTGAAAATTCGTCAGCGTCGCAGATAATCCCGATAATTTGAGCGTCGGCGGGCAGTGAACGAGCCATTTCGCCGAGTTCGGGCATTTCGGCGATACAAGGCGGGCAAAACGTCCCCCAAATATTAATCATTGTGATTTTTTTCGACGCAAAAATTTCCTTCGTGAAGATCTCGCCCGTTATGGATTTCGTTTTGAAGTCGGGCATATTTTTTGCAATACTCGACGCCTGCGCGGATTTGGTCGAATTATCATTTGCCGAATCGCCGCCGCAACCGCTTATTAAAAATGACGCTATGCAAACAGCCGCCAAAAATTTTTTCATACGAATCATCTCCCGTAATTATTTTTGCGAATTCTATCACGCAAAATTTTTCGACGCAACCTTAAAGCTTAAAGCTCAAAGCTTTTTTGCAGGGGAATTGCGGCGCGGGCAGAATAGATTAGGGAACTAGGGAAAGAGGGAATTAGGGAATCAGATATGAAAATTGTAGTTTCCGGCTATTACGGCTCGAAGAACGGCGGAGATGAGGCAATGCTCGCGGCTATGCTTGAAGTCCTGCGCGAAGAGATTTCCGATTTGCAAGTAACGGTTATCTCGCTCAATCCCGAATATACGCGCCTGCGTCACAAGGTCGACGCCGTGCCCATGCCGGATATTTTTTCTATCATAAAAAAAATTCGTGCGGCGGATTTATTGATAAGCGGCGGCGGCTCACTGTTGCAGAACGTAACGAGCGGGCGCAGTCTTTATTATTACCTCACGATAATTTTTTTTGCGTTAATCTTCGGGCGAAAAGTTATGCTTTACGCTCAAGGTATCGGACCGATTCGCGGCGCATTGGCGCATAAGCTCATGAATTTAATCGTCAATCGCGTTGACTTAATCACAGTCAGAGACAGAGGCTCACTTGAAGAATTGTCGCGTTTGAAAATAACTCGCCCGAAAATTTTTTGTACAGCCGACCCTGTCTTGGCGATTAAGCCCGTATCGCTTAAAGTCGGTGAAGAAATTTTGGCGCGTTACTCGGTAAATAAATTGGGTGAGAAATTTATCGGCGTGGCGGTTCGTCATTGGATGGGCTGGGAGAAATTTCAAATTGAACTTGCCGCCGCATTGGATAAAATCGTCGAAGTTACGGGCGCGAAAATTATCTTTATCCCAATGAAGTTTCCGGAAGATATTCGTTCCGCGCAGTCGACTGCCGAGCGTATGAAAAAAAATTGCGTCGTCTTGGAAGAAGAATTTGCGACGCGAGAAATTTTAAGTTTGGTCGGTTGCATGAATCTTTTAATCGGCGTGCGACTTCACGCGCTGATTTTTGCGGGCGTCATGAATATTCCGATGCTCGGCATTTCCTACGACCCGAAGATTGAGCGTTTTCTTGATTCTATCGGCGAAAAGCCGCTGGGCAATATGGCTGACGTGACGGCGGATAAAATTTTCGACGCGACCATTAAAAAATTATCGGAGCAAAAGGAGTTCCGTGACGATACTCTTCTAAAAAAACTCGGCGAACTCGCTCGGCAAAATGCAAAACTTGCCGTCAAACTCGTCGAAGGTAAATTGTCATGAACGAAAACGGGGCAAAAAAATTCGCCGACAAAATCACTCAAAGAGTCTGTCGGCGTAGAAATTGGCTACCATTTTAAGGAGAGTTCTCTCCTCAATTTGATTTTCGCTGAGTTCGTTCATCATGTTTACGATTTTTAAAATCTTGTCGTTATTTTCGGTTTTGATTTTCATCAAGGAATCGATGACTTTGCAAGCTTCGTCGAAATCTATATTAAAAAATTCGCCTTTTACGCGGTGCGAAGAAAAATGTTTCTGACAAGCCCATTCGACGAAACGAGCTATACTGCGAGCTACATCTGCCGTAAAATGAATTTTCTTGACAGTCAACTTGTTTCGGGTTTCAACACCGTTGACTCGTTCGCGAATATTATCCGAATGCCCGATTTTAACCAAGTCATTGCTCAAGAAAAAAGCATAAACGCTGGCTGTCGGTGAACGCGGATGAACAACTTTTTCGACATCGGGAGGTGCGGGCACGGGCTTAGTCGCAATGACATGATTGAAATAATTATCTTCCAACATCTCGAATACTTCCCACGCATTATCAGTTGAAAGCATTTTAGCATGACGAGCCGCACCGCGTTCAGTCCACAAATAGAGCGTACGAGTTTTGGAGGAAATTTGTAAGTCGATTTCATCGACCTGCAAATTTTGTGATTCGATTTTATCGAACTGCAAATCCGAACGAAGTTTTTCCAATGAATCGCCTTCGAGTTTGAAGAAGTGCTTACCCGCAACAAAGCGGTCTTTGTTTTTGTTAAAGTTCTGTTGAATTTGCTTGACCGCACACTCGTAGTACTCAGCGAGTTGAGCCGTTGTAAGGACGCGCTGATTGCTCCATTCGACAGGCACGGGTGTTTTAAAATTTTCCATAAGGGTTACTCCTTTCTTGAACGCTTGACAATCGACAAGGGCTCTGCTAAAATTTAGTTGAGGTTAAACCTTAAAACCGTTGTTTGTTAAACCCCTTGGCGCGTTTCGCGTCCCTTGTGAGTTTTAAGTTCTCATTGCAAATTCTAACAGGCGGGCGGAGAAATGTCAAGGCGATTGAATATTTAAATCTTCGCCCGCGCAAAGCGGTTTTTTCGTTTTACGGGTAGGATTCCGGTGGAAAATATTTTGAAATTTATAGCCGAGACTACTCACGGCGAAAGTTATCGCACGACGAAAATTGAATTGAATGCAGAAAGTTCCTCCGCGCAGATTGATTATGACGTGCCGGAGGAAATTTTTTTAAAACACACCGGAGAAACTCGCCCGCCTAAAAATTATCTGTCGCTCAAGAATGAAGCCGATAAAATTTCGGGCACCGCGCAGATTTTAAATTACTTTCTGGACGGCTCGCGTCGCATTTATAAAATTGATAATATTGCTTATCCGAGCGGCTCGCGCAAAATGATTTATCCGATTATCACCGGGCAAATAGTAGCGGGATGAATCGCGTATTGATATTTATGCAACGTAAAACTATAATAAATTTGTCGGAGGCGAGACGAATGAACAAAGCCTATAAATTCAGAATCTATCCGAATGCCGAGCAAAGAATAATGTTTGCCAAGATGTTTGGCTGTGTTCGTTTCATCTACAACCGAATGCTTGCCGACAAATTTGCGAAGAAAAAATTAATTACTCCGGCAAAATATAAAGAAGAATTCGAGTGGCTCCGAGAAGTGGACAGCCTCGCTCTGTGCAATGCGCAAATGAATTTGAGAATCACAAGAAAAATGCTAAACACTTCGGAAAACCGAGCTTCAAGAGCAAGAAGAATCGTCAAAGTTATTCGACAAACAATCAGAAAGGGTCGGTGAGGATAGAGGACGGACAAATCAAGTTGCCAAAAATCGGTTGGGTAAAAGTCAAAGCTCATAGGCTTGTTGGAGGAACGATAAAGACTGTGACGATAACCAAAACTTCAAGTGGGAAATATTTTGTGAGCATCTTGACGGAGTACGAAAACCAAGTACTTCCGATAGTGCCGAAAAAATTTCTGGGGTTAGATTATGCAATGAACGAACTTTTTGTATCATCGACAGGCAAGCGGGCAAATTATCCGAAATATTTCCGACAAGTTCAAAATAAACTTCACAGAGCACAGAAAAAATTTTCACGTAGTAAGCGAGACAGTCAGAATCGTGAAAAACTTCGAGTAATATTGAGCTGTGTTTATGAGAAAGTTACGAATAGGCGAAAAGATTTTCTGCAGAAACTATCGACAAGGCCGGTCAACGCTTACGACGCGATAGCGATTGAAGATTTAGATTTGAAGGCAATGGCGAAACGTAAACGCGGCGGACGATTCTGTTTCGGCAAGTCAATTTCGGATAACGGCTGGGGCATATTTACGCGAATATTGGAGTATAAGCTTGAGTGGCAAGGAAAAAGTTTGGTAAGAATCGACAAATGGTATCCGTCAAGTCAGTTGTGCTCGGTTTGTGGTTATCAGAACTCGGAAACGAAAAATTTGACGGTGCGAGAATGGACTTGCCCGAAATGCGGCGCACATCATGACAGAGACCACAACGCCGCGATAAATATCAAAAACGAAGGCATGAAAATTCTAGCCTGAAGTTTTCTACCGCAGGAACTGCGGGAAGTAAAGTCTGTATGAGAGGAAATAAGACGCAACTTCGGCGCAACCTCGTTGATTCAGGAAGCTCCTGCCTCTAAGCGTAGCGTAGGCGGGAGTAGTTCACCTGGTAAGGAGATGAATCTTTGGCAAGTAAGAATGAAGAACAAAAAATTTTTGGAGAGACGATAATAGTTGCGGCAAACGGCGTTCACATTCAAGCAAAGAGCGCGGGGCAACAGAATTATATTGAGACAATGCGGCGACACGTCGTAACTTTCGGCGTGGGAGTCGCGGGCACAGGCAAAACATTTTTGGCAGTGGCATTGGCGGCATATTATCTGCGCGTCAAAGAGGTCAGGAAAATAATTTTAACGCGCCCTGCAGTCGAAGCGGGCGAACACTTGGGATTTTTACCGGGCGACATGACGGAGAAATTGGATCCGTATTTACGACCGCTTTACGACGCCTTGAAAGAAATTTTGGGCTTTGATATGTATCAAAAATTTTCAAGTCGCGGCGTGATAGAAATTGCTCCGTTGGCATACATGCGCGGACGAACTTTGAACGACGCCTTCATAATTTTGGACGAGGCACAAAATGCCACTTCAAATCAAATGAAAATGTTTTTAACGCGCTTGGGATTCGGCTCGCGAATGGTTATAACGGGCGATTTAACTCAAATAGATTTACCGCGCGGCGTAACTTCGGGGCTTGCAGAGGCGATTAAAATTTTGCAAGGCGTTAAAGGCATCGGGATAGCGGAATTGGATTCATCGGACGTAGTGCGGCATGAAGTAGTTTCGCGAATCGTCGACGCTTACAACAAATATGAGGAGACCAAATGAATACAACGATTAGTTTTGAGCCGGAAGATTTGACGGTTGAAGAAAATATTTTTGAAGAAATACTGCGGGCGGCGGACGTTGTCGGCGAACTTTACGGCGTCGAAAATTCCGAACTCAGCATAACTTTGACTGATGACAAACACATTCACGCGCTGAATAAAAAATATCGCGGCGTGGACAGAGCAACCGACGTTTTATCATTTGCCTTTCGCGAAAGTGACGAGCCGGAAGTTATCGGCGAGGACTTTGAAATTTTGGGCGACATAATAATTTCTTTGGAGCGGGCAAAACTTCAAGCGGAAGAATTCGGGCATTCATTTTTGAGAGAAATAATTTTTTTGGAGGTACACGGACTTTTACATTTGCTGGGCTACGATCACATTGCCGACGACGAGCGGCAGGAAATGGAGACCGAGCAAAGATTTATTATGGAAAAGCTTAAGATATTTAGGGAGTGAAATTTTTGTACATAATCGGATTGACGGGCGGCATATCCTGCGGGAAATCGTCCGTTGCGGAATCATTAAGGCGTTACTGCCGAGCGGTAACCCTTGACATAGACACGGTAACGCATTGGCTGAGCGAGCCGGGCGGCGAACTCTTTGAAATTTATGTTCGACACTTCGGAGAAAGAATCATCACCGACAAGGGCTTTTTGGATAAAAAATTAATCGGCGAAATAATTTTCAACAATCCCGACGAACGAAAATGGATTAATTCCGTAGCGCACCCGATACTTTTAAATCATGCGCGAGATTTTCTGGTTGAAAGTTGCGAGGCGGGCGCGGGGCTTGTCGTCTTGGAAGTACCGTTGTTATTCGAGGCAGGTTGGGAACATTTATTTGACGAAATTTGGGCAGTCTATACGAAACGACAACTGCAAATCAAAAGGCTTATGAGTCGCGACCGCTTGACCAGAGAAGAGGCATTGGCGCGGATAAATGCGCAGATGACGCGGGAGGAAATTTGTTCTCGTGCCGACGTTGTAATCAGGAATGTAAAAGGTTATGCGGACGTTCGCAGACAAATTTCTGAAGCACTCAGGGGCAGAAAGTTCTAGCTTTTTGAAGGAAAATTTTTAATGCGGCAGAATCAAAAGGCAGATTGAATTTTGGAGGATAAAAAATGGATAAGAATTTTAAAATGAAAGTCGGCGCAGGAATAGCCGCGCTTGCAGTCGTCGTGACGGGCGGCGGCTGGTATTATTTTCATGGGAAATCGAACGCGCCCGATACTGCGATAACGGCAGTCACTCGCTCAATCGAAAAACATGACGTTAAAGGCTTTCACAACGCGGTTGATATTGACAGCTTGCTTGATTCGGGTTACGCGGGCTTTGTTGAAGGACTGATTTCCTTTGATAATTCAATGACGCTCGACGCTAAAGACGCGATTAAAACCTTTGCGGAAATGCTCCGCGCTCCGCTTATGCTCAGCATGAAATCGGCGATTGATTCCTACGTCGCGACGGGCGATCCGAATTTAAAAGAGAATGTCGGCGTGTCCGAAATTATTCAGCGAACGGGACTCAATGACATTGAAGTTCGCAGTGTGAAAAATATTCAACTGAACGACGCGAACAGGGACGAGGCATTTGCCGACGTGATAATTTATCAGCCGGAATTGGGGCGCGAATTTGCAATTCAGATTATCCTTGCGCTTAACGAGGACAATAAATGGCAGATTACCCGCATACAAAATTTCCAAGAATACGTCGCGCAGATAGCGGAAGCGCGTCGTGCGCAACTCGATGAATATCTGGCTAAAGCGGGCGAAATAAATGCTCGGCATGACGTGACGATTCGCGAGGCGGAGCAAAAATACGGCTCGATACTTTCGCTGGGCAGTTTGACGCAAGATAAAACGCGTTCGGAATTGAAAACTTTGATGAACGATGTCATTAAAGCGGATTGGGCGGCTCGCAAGGAAGAGCTTTTCAGCTTGCGTGTGCCCAAAAATGCCGAGACGTTGCATAGTCTTTACATGAACATTTGCGATTTATCGATAGCCGCCGCGCAGGATTATGCAAGGTGGATGGACGATAAGAATTCGGCGACGATTAAATCTGCGGAAGAAAAACTTCATCAAGTGCAAACTTTAATGACGGAAGCCTCCGCAATCGCAAAACGTATGACGAAGTAAATAGTTTTCCAAAAAAAATTTTATGAAGGTGTTCCTCTTGTTTAGAGCCGTTTTGAATTTGGTCATTGTATGTCTTACTCTTACAGTTTTTTCAAATTTAGCCTGTGCAGATAATAAAGTGGTACGTGTCGGCTGGTACGAGTCGCCCTTTAACTTCAAAGATAATTTCGGGAGACGTTCAGGCTACGCCTATGACTATCAACAAAAAATTGCCGCCTATACCGGCTGGACTTACGAATATGTTCCCGGTACTTGGGTAGATCTTTATAACATGCTGATAAACGGACAGATTGATATTTTAAGCGACGTTTCCTACACGCCCGAACGCGCCAATTCAATGTTGTTCCCTTCCTTTCCTATGGGCGCAGAATTTTATTATTTATTTATTTCCGCGTCGAATAATTCGATTTCGGGGGATAATATTGCGTCCTTGAACGGCAAAAGAGTTGGTGCTAACGAAAACAGCTATCAAGCTGCACTTTTTCAGCAATGGGCGGCGAATAACGGAATTAATGTGGAATTTGTCGGGTTGAATAATCCGGAAATGATTTCGATTGAGAAGTTAATGAACGGTGAAATTGATGCCTTCATAACCACAGACATTTACGAAGACCAATTTGACCATGCCACCGTACCTATAATTAAAATCGGGCAGTCAAACTTTTTCTTTGCAGTAAATAAAAATCGCCAAGACCTGCTGAACGAATTAAACTTTGCAATGAGCAAAATCAATGAAGAAAACCGATTCTACAACGATTATCTGGACACTAAATATTTGAAAAGTAGCGGCACAAACGCTTTTCTTCCAAATGAAGAATTAAACTGGCTCGCACAGCACGGAACGATTCGAGTCGGTTATTTAGATGATTTTGCTCCGTTTTGTGAAGGGACAATGACGGGCGGAGTAAAAGGTTTGCTGAAAAATTATCTGGAGCTTGCCGCCAACTGTACAAAGAATGCCACTATCAACTTCGATACAAAATCTTATCCGACTTTGAAAGACGCTCTTCAAGCATTGGTCGACAACGAGATTGATTGCGTGTTTCCGGTTCATTTGAGTATGTACGATGCCGAATCAATGGGGATTATGATGACGAATCCTTTTATTCAAACGGAAATGTATTTGATGACGAATAAATCTTCGCAAAAAGTAATTTCCGCAGACCAAAAAATTGTCGTTGCTATAAACGGAACCAACACCAATTATAAAACCTTCATGATGGATAACTTCCCGAATTGGACAACTCTTGACTGCAACAATTTCAATGAGGCTTTAGACGCAATTGAAAATGAAAAAGCAAATTGTGCTATCGTCAATAATTATCAAGCAATGCAATACAGTTCGGAGAACTATGATTTGTACGCGCTTGCCACAGGCGAGACAATGGAATTTTCTTTTGCAGTAAGGAGGTCTGATCCTGCGCTTTATTATATTTTGAATAAGACTTCGAGCCTTGTATCGACCGCCTCTCTTCAATCTGCGCTTACCGAGTATTCGTCTTCAAACGTGAAATTTTCTTTCAGCGAATTCTTGAGAATGTATATGTATCTCTTAATCCCTATCGGCGCGGTCGGTGCGCTCTTTGTCATAATGTTAATCAGACGCAGTGCCAAACGTAAGGAACAACTGCTTAAGGATCAGTTGGAAGTTCAAGAAAGACAACTTGAAGTTCAGAGAAAAGAACTTGAAAACGAACACAAGGCAAACGAAGTTGATTCAATAATTTCTTCGGTTGCCGCAGACTATCGCAGTATTTACAGCGTCAATCTTGCACGCGATGAGGGTTGTTGTTATCGAGTCAAAAGCGGTACAAGCAATGGAGAAAGCGACCTTAAAGGCGTTAAGATGAGAGACAGATTCCCCTTCCGAGAAAAATTTATTGAATACGCGAATGATTTTGTTGCAGAATCCGACCGCAAAAAGTTTTTGGAATTCATTGAGCCGGAAAATATTCGTGAGAAATTGTCTAAGGAAATAATGACAGGGTGCCGATACCGTGTGATTAAAGACGGCGTTGAACAATATGAAATGCTTCGCATTGTGGACACTTATTTTGGACAAGCCCCCGACAGAATTAATTTTATCAGCGTAGGTTTTGCCGAAGTGGACAGTGAAACACGCGAATTAATGGAACAAAATCGCGTCCTTTCCGAGTCTTTGAAGAATGCGCAACCTGCATGAAGTAATTGAAAATTTATTGTTGTCGTGATATTATTCTGCGCGGAAAATTTTTAAGAGGAGCTTTGCGATTTATGAAACATGTTTTGTCGGTTTATGTCGAGAATCAACCGGGCGTATTGGTGCGCGTGGCGAGTATGTTCAGCCGCAGAGAATTTAACATAGACAGTTTATCGGTCGGGATAACGCAATCGCCCGAATTTTCGCGGATAACGGTTGTCGTTCACGGCGACGGCAATTTAATCGACCAAATGATTAAGCAACTGGAGAAAATGCCGGTCGTGCAAGCAGTGCAACGTTTGGATTCGGCGACGGCAGTAACTCGCGGAATGACGATGATAAAAGTTTCGGCGGACGACAGCAATCGTCTTGACGTGTTGAAAATGGCGGAACTGTTTCGCGCTCATGTTGTGGACGTTCAACCGACGACTTTAATTTTTGAGGTGACAGGCGACGACGAAAAAGTTACCGCCTTTACCAGACTCCTCGCGCCCTACGGGATTTTGGAAGTCATTCGCACGGGATTAATTGCCCTTGAGCGCGGAGAAAATACAATTAACGACTATCACCAAGTCCGCGAATACTACGGAAAAAATCTTTTGTAGCCGCCAAATATTTATGTAAGAAGGCTTTGGTTAAGAAAAAAGCTATTGAAAACGGCGGCGATAAGTGATATATTGCCGCAAGTTTTATTATCAAATTTTTTTTGGAGGCAATGATTGTGGCAAAAGTATATTATGATCAAGATGTTAATTGGGAAATTCTGAACGGCAAGACTATCGCAGTTTGCGGCTACGGATCACAGGGGCACGGTCAAGCAAAAAATTTGAAAGACAGCGGTCTCAACGTCATTATCGGACTCTATCCCGGCTCCAAGTCCAAAGCGGTCGCCGAGAAGGACGGATTTAAAGTTTTCAACGTTGCCGACGCCGTTAAGCAAGCTGATATAACGATGGTACTTATACCTGACGAGAAGCAAGCGGACGTATATCGCAACGAAATCGCTCCGAATCTCAAGCCCGGCTCGGCTCTGGCATTTTCTCACGGTTTTAACGTGCATTTTAAGCAAATTATTCCGCCCGCTGACATTGATGTTTTCATGGTAGCCCCGAAAGGACCGGGACATTTAGTCCGCAGAACTTTTGTTGAAGGCGGCGGCGTTCCCGACGTTTTCGCGGTTGAACAGGACGCTTCGGGACATTGCTTTGACATTGCGCTTGCCTATGCTCGCGGAATCGGCGGCACCCGCGCAGGCGTCATTCAAACGACGTTCAAAGAAGAGACCGAGACTGATCTTTTCGGCGAACAATGCGTTCTTTGCGGCGGCGTAACTCATTTGATTCAAAACGGCTTTGAAGTTTTGGTTGAGGCGGGTTATCAGCCCGAAATCGCGTACTTCGAGACGTTTCACGAAATGAAACTTATCGTCGACCTCATGTACGAGGGCGGTATGGCGAAAATGCGCTATTCAATCAGCGACACGGCTGAATATGGCGACTACACCACCGGACCGAAAATTATTACGCCCGAAGTTCGCAAGGCTATGGAAAAAGCACTTTCCGAGATTCAAGACGGCTCCTTTGCGCGTAATTGGCTCGTTGAAAACAGGGCGGCGGGTCGTGCAAACTTCCTTGCTCAACGCAGAATTCATGCCGAACATCAGATTGAAAAAGTCGGCGCGAAACTGCGCGGCATGATGAGTTGGCTCAAAGACGGCTCTGACCTCTCGAAAGATTAATTGCTATCGAAGTATAATTTGGAGTCGGGAGTAAAATTTTTTGCTCTCGACTCTTTCTTGTTAATCGGAGAAATTTGTATGACTTACGGCGATTTGATTTTCAAAATTCCTCAAGAGACTGAAACATATCGCGAAGATTCTGCCTTTGTGGTGAGTCGAATAATTTCTATTCTTGACGCAAGGAAAAATGAAGGCGATAATAAAATCGTTTTAAATACAAATTTAAAGTTAGGATTACCGCTTGAAAATATCAATAAAATTGCCGGTCCGATGATTGAAGCGTGGGCATTTGAAGTTTTCGCGGGAATACGCGATGATTATAGAAACAGTTACTCACTAATAAACGTCGAGGCTCAAGAACGCTTAGGCATGGCAGATATAATTCTTCAGTTCAAAAAGGGTAATGAAATTCTTACAGGTAACATTGACGTAAAGGCGACTTCCAATGACATTCCAAAAAGCGGGAAAAGCCCTAATATAACTTCGTTTTCAAGAATCAGGACTGCTTATGTTAAAGACCCCGATTTTATGTTCATAATTCTTTCAATCAAACACCGAGTTTATTCGCAACGTAACGAGACAAGCAGATTGATGGACGGAATTATGGAAATCGTCGACTACAACGCTTATGATTTAAAATTTATCAGTGACGACGATATAAGTTATAATCCTGCTTTAGGTACAGGACAGATTCAAGTAAAAGATATTCATTACATAAATTTTCAGTACAGAACAACTTGGCAAATGTGTCAGTTGCTTGATCGAAAATTTTTGAGCAGTTCGCGCAAAACATTTGAGGATTTTTATCGCGAGGCAGTGAAACATAAATGGATCAAAAATTAATCACAATATGCGGAGATGCCGTTGAAGAGATAAAAAAAATTCCCGAAAAAACCATAACGCTGATAGCAACCGACCCGCCATATAATTTGAATAAAGACTATGGCGATTATCAAGACAATCTCAGTTTTAACGAGTACTTGGATTTTTCGCGTAAATGGTTGACGCAGGCAAAGCGTGTGCTTAAAGATGACGGCTCAATATATTTGTTTATGGGTGTTAAATATATTTCTTATATCTATGTCATTCTTGAACAGGAGCTTAAGCTACACTTTAATTCTTGGATAACATGGTTTTATACTCAAGGCATCGGCAAAACTAAGGGTTTTTCACCTCGTCATGACGACATTTTATTTTTTACCAAACACCCTAAGAATTACATATTTAACTTGGATGAAGTCAGAGTACCGCAAAAATTTTATCGTTCGATAAACAATATGCGCGGAGCCAATCCCGGTAATGTTTGGCAATTCTCACATGTGCACTATTGCAATGGAAATCGTTATTCTCACCCGACGCAAAAGCCGGAAGGAATTTTTGAACGAATTATTCTCGCCTCCTCAAACGAAGGAGATGTTATTTTAGATCCTTTTGTCGGTAGCGGAACTGCATTGCGTGTTTGTCAACAGCTTAACAGAAATTGCATTGGAGTCGATATAAATCCTTATTACATTGAAATAGCTAAGAAAAGACTATCTGAGCCATTTTATGGCTTTGACAGCCTTGATGAGCGTATGAAACGATTACCTGCCGATTTGAATGATTTAAATCTTCGTGAAGAATACATAAAGAATCATGTTAATTGGTTTTTGAAAAACAATCCCAAAACCGCCGATAATCTTATCAAAGAGTTCGAGAAAAAACATTCGCTGAAACAAGGAAACTTATTTGCATAGAAAGATTTTTAGGAGGGAAAATTTATGGCAATGACAATGAGCGAAAAAATCCTTGCACGACACGCAGGACTTGAAAGCGTCGAGGCGGGGCAGTTGGTCATTTGCGATTTGGATTTGGTCATGGCAAACGACGTAACCGGACCGCCGTCAATCAAGGAGTTTGAAAAAATCGGGCGACCTGTTTTCAATCCCGATAAAATCGCGCTGATACCCGACCACTTCCAACCCGCTAAGGACATTAAAAGCGCAGACCTTGCAAAGATTATGCGCGACTTTGCTCGCAAAAATAATATCAAACATTACTACGAACAAGGACGCGTCGGCATTGAACATGTTATCCTGCCCGAATTCGGAATCGTCGCACCAGGCATGTTGATTATCGGAGCGGATTCGCACACTTGCACTTATGGAGCAGTCAACGCCTTTTCGACGGGCGTCGGCACAACCGATTTGGCAGTCGGACTTGCAACGGGTAAGGCTTGGTTCAAAGTTCCCGAAGCAATCAACGTTCATTTGACGGGCAAAAAGCCCAAAAATATTTGCGGCAAGGACGTTATCCTTACGCTGATTGGGAAAATCGGAGTGGACGGCGCACTTTATAAAGCTCTGGAATTCACGGGCGAAGGAGTCAAGGAACTTTCAATGACTGACCGCTTGACAATTTCAAATATGGCGATTGAGGCGGGCGCAAAAGCGGGCGTCTTCCCGTTTGACGAACGCACCAAGCTTTATGTCTCGCGTCGCGTTAAAAAATCTTTCGAGCCTGTCAATGCCGACGATAACGCAAAATATTCTTCGACTGTCGAAATTAATTTGAGCGAATTGAAACCCGTAGTAGCGTTGCCGCATTTGCCCGAAAATGTTAAGCCTGTCGAGGAACTCGGCGAGATTAAGATTAATCAAGTCGTTATCGGCTCCTGCACTAACGGACGCCTTGAAGATTTGGGAATAGCGGCGGGGATTCTGCGCGGGCGCAAAGTTCATCCCGACGTTCGTTGCATAATCATTCCCGGCAGTCAAGAAATTTACAAAGAGGCTGTTCATTGCCACTGGATAGATATTTTTATCGATGCGGGCTGTGTGGTAAGTTGTCCGACTTGCGGACCATGTCTTGGCGGCTACATGGGCATTTTGAGCGCGGGCGAACGTTGCGTTTCGACGACGAACAGAAATTTCAGAGGACGCATGGGGCACGTTGACAGCGAAGTTTATTTGGCGAGTCCTTTCGTAGCGGCGGCAAGTGCAATCACGGGAAAAATTTCTACGCCTGAGGAGGTGCTCTAAATGAATATACAAGGTAAGGTCTGGCGTTACGGCGACAATATCGATACCGACGTTATAATCCCTGCGCGGTATCTGAACACATTCGACCCTGCGGAATTGGCTAAGCATTGCATGGTTGACATTGACGAAACTTTTGCGACGAACGTCAAGGCGGGCGATATTATGGTCGGCGGAAAAAATTTCGGTTGCGGCTCCAGTCGCGAACATGCTCCCGTTGCAATCAAAGCTTCGGGGATTCCGGTTGTTATTGCGGCGAGTTTTGCGAGGATTTTTTATCGTAACGGAATCAATATCGGATTGCCGCTCCTTGAAATCGGCGATGACGTTGAAAAAATTTCTGCAAACGACGTTTTGAAAATCGACACTTCGACCGGCACGATTGAAAATCTCACTACGGGCGACACCTTCAAAGCACAACCGTTGCCGCCGTTCGTTCAAGGCATTGCAGACGCGGGCGGTCTTATAAACTATATCAAGAGCAAAAATTAATCGCTTGAAGTAAAAATAAAATCCCCTTCCGAATTGGAGGGGATAATTTTTTGCGCCCCGACTTCTTTTTTATTGGTAAGCCTCCGCCAAAATTTCAATCGGATGGCAAGGTTTAATATCCGTCCCGTGATGAATTTGCATTCGACAAGTTCCGCAATCGCTTATGACTTTATCGAAATCCTTTTTCTTGACGCGTGCAAAAAGTTTCTCGCCCACCTTCATTGAAATTTCGTATTTGTCCTTGTGAAATCCGTAATTGCCCGAAATGCCGCAACAACCCGCGTCCGCCGTCTGAACTTTGACGCCGCCTATTTCCTCCAAAATGTTCGCGGCAGGTAATCCGATTGCTTGGGATTTCAAATGGCACGGCACATGATATAACAATTTCTGATTGAGTGACTTCAAATTTTCATTGAACTCGCCGCGCTCCTGCAGTATCTCCAAAAATTCAAAGGCGTCATAAACATTTTCAGCCGCCTCGCGCATTTCCTGTTCGCCGAAAAGTTCATAATACTCTTCCTTAAGCATGAGCGAACAACTTGTGCAAGGCGTCACGACAGGAATTCCCTTCCGTTTCCAATTCAAAATCTTTGCAACGTTGTTATCGGCGTTTTGTCGAGCCTCGTCCAAAAAACCCGTCACTACCAACGGCGACCCGCAACATTTAAAGCCCTCGTCAATCAAAACTTCGCAACCGTTCGCGTTCATGACTTTGACAAATGCCTCGCCGACTTGCGGCTCGTTATCGTTGGTGTAACAGCCCGTGAACAGCACAACTTTTTTATTCGACGGAGCTTGCCGGATTTTAGGGAAAAGATTTTTGAACGAAGTCGAAGCATAAGCGGGCATATTTCTTTTGCCGGCAAGTCCCAAAGCATTGAATACGCCCAAAAATTTTCCGACATTCATTCCCACATTTGCAAACTTCGCGCCGAACGGCATTTTGCGAATCAATTTAGCCATGCGCTCGCCGTGAGCCAACATATTTTCGTGGCGCAACTGTTTATGTTTTTTGTAGTATTCGGCGCGTTGCAACATGTTCAGCGTTGAAACCGCCACACCCGCAGGACATGCTCTGTCGCAACTTTTGCAGTTGGAACAGTAATTTAAACTCTCCTCAACGTCCTCTTGAGAAAAATGCATTCGTCCGTGCGCAGGTCCGACCAATTTCGGACCTCTGTATTCTTTAATCGCCGCCATGACGGGACAATTTGCCATGCAAGCCGTACACGAAAGGCATCTGTCGCCCGTGAAAATTGCTTTGGTCGCGTCGCTCATAAATGCAAACTCCCCCTTAAATCATTGCGGCTTTATGCGCCGATGAAATAGCCACTCCGCCCGCCGAATGTTCATGAATAAAATCGACGCCGCCGAGATTCGCGCCGATTACGTGCAGATTTTCATAAAGAACTTTGCCGTTTTCGTCGACGGGATTTAAATTATCGTTCGTGAAAATGCCCGTCATCGAAAAACCTTGCGGCTTATCGCCGAAAAGATTTTCATTGCTCCAATTCTCCGCGCCCGTCGGGAAAAATACGGGTAAGTCAAATATCGGTTCCTTAGGATTATCGAATTCGCGCATTGTCAAACCGCCGCTGTAAAATCCGCCCGTCGCCAAAATTATTTTCTTCGCAGGGAAAAATTTTTCGCGAATGCCGCTCCCGATAATGACGCCCGTAATTTTTTTTCCTTCAGCCGTGCCGTGAATAACTTTTGAATTTTCATGGAATCGAACGCCCGATTTTTGAAGATACTTCATAAGCGCACGTTGCAAACGAATTCCGGGCGGCGAAGGCGGCAGACAAGTCGTTTCGATAATATCTGCGCGGATTTGAGATTTGACTTCGGCGCGTGAAATATTCCCTTCCAAGCCCAAAATCGGCGGAATAATTATCGCGTCGTCTTCAGTCGCGTTTAATTTTTTTAAGCCGTCAGCCAAAATCTTTTCGTTGCCCGTCAAAATCTGCGCGGCGGATAAGCAAGTAATATCGCGCCCGCCCATTAAGTTAAGGTCAAGCGGAGCAATTTCAAACGTTTTATCGGGAAAATATTTCTTAAGATTGTCAACGAGCATCGACGCATAAAAATCTTTCAAGCCCTTGACATTCGCCACAAAAATTTTCTTCTTACTTTTAAGTTTGGTCGCGTTCATACTTTCGGGAACGAGACTTGAATATTTCAACGTGCCGACCGCCGTAACAATCGGAATCTGCGCGGAAATTTTGCCGTTGTAAATAAGATTTGCTTGCGAAGTGATATGGCAAAAAAATTTCGCCGCCGTGTCGATATTTTTCACGCCGATTTTTTTATACGGGTGATGAGCGGGCAAATTTTTAATCGCGGCTTCGGGCGATTCGGTGTTAAGAAAATCAATCGCGCCGCTCGCCAAAGGTAATGAACCCGACCCGTAAGTCAGCACGGTAACTTTTTGTCTGCGATTTGCCGCAACCGACGCCGCCATTAAACCCGCAAGTCCGCCGCCGATTATTATTACGTCAGAAATTTTCATCGCGGCTTCCCTCCCGTCACGTTCATTGAGAGTTCGTAAATTGCCCGTGTCATTTCCGTTTCGCGCAGTGTTCTTCCGAATAATACGGGGCGAATTCCTTTCCAACGTCCCTGCAAAAATTCACGTAACCGAATTAACGAATCCTTTGCCGTCGATTCGCCGCATGTATCCGCGAAAATTGCCGACGCTCTTAACGCGCAGAAAGTTCCTTGACAAGTGCCCATGCCGATTCGCGTCCGCCGCCTCACGTCATCAACGTTAAAACTCGTATCGTCTTTAGAAATTTCTTCGACTTCGGCGCGGGTGACGTTTTCACATTCGCAAACAAGCTCGCGACTTTCGGGGTTGCTCTCCAAACGCTCGACAACTTTTTTAAATCGTTCGGCTCCCAGTCTGTCCGCCGCAAGTTCCATTCCATATGACGGAAAATATTTCTTTGCTTTGTCTTTATCAGCCTGCGAAACTTCTTCTATAAACGGTTCTTCCGCAGTCCGACAAGGTGTATCCACTTTTAATTTCGCGCAGATTTGGTTGCAAATTTTTTCTGCCATTAATCGGAACGTCGTAAATTTCCCGCCGACAATCGTAAACAAACCTTTTAAGCCGTCGCATTCATGATCGACAATCGCAAAACCTCTGGAAGCACTTCGACCGACCGCGCCGCCCGGCGGAATATATAACGGTCTCGAACCCGCGAACGTCCTCAAAATTCTGAAGTCGCGCAGGTCTTCAAATGTTTGCTCGCCAATTTTTATCAGATTCTCAACCTCTTCACGTGAAGTGCTTGTATTCTCCGGATCGGGAATACTCATTGACGACGTACCCAAAATCGTTATCGAACCGTGCGGAACAAAAATATCGCCGTCGGAAGATTTATGCAATCGATTGACGACGTGATTCACAATCCGCTGATTAAAAGCAATAAGCGTGCCCTTGTCGGGTTGAACTCCGATTTCGACGCCCGCCATTTTGCCGATAATGCCTGCCCAACCGCCCGCCGCATTTACCGCAATATCGCAAGCTATTTCGTACTTCTCGCCCGTGAATTGATTGCGAACCTTCACGCCGCGCAGTTCACCGTTGACGGTATCAAACCCGATAACTTCCGTATAAGTTTTGAATTGCCCGCCGTAACGTTTCGACGAATCAATCAGTTGCCACGCCATGCGGAATCCGTCAATCGCCGCGTCGGGAACCAAATACGCGCTTTTCAAATGTTTTCGAGAAAGTCTCGGCTCCAATTTCAATGCCTCGTCAAGAGTTATCGGCGTCGCCTCAATGCCGCTGTCTGCACAGCCTTTAACCCAAAGTTCCTCATAAGCCTCGTCGTCAATGTCAAGCCGCGTAAACATTCCGCCGCAAGGCTCAACACAACTCTTGCCGACTTTGCGCAGGATTTTATTTTCGATAATGCATTCCCTTGCCGCCTCTTTATCTTTAACGGCATAACGCCCGCCGCTGTGAAGTAATCCGTGATAGCGTGAACTCGCCCCGTTCCCCAAATCTTTTTTCTCGACCAGCAGAGCTTTAACGCCGCGCATTGATAAATCGCGCAAGATTCCGAGTCCCGTTGCTCCGCCGCCGATTATTACGACTGTTGCCTTTTCCATAACGTTCACTTTCATTGCTTCAACTTGAGGACGCGTCTGCAAATCAATTCGCCGATAAACCAGCCGATTATCGAGCCGACCAAGCCGATCCAACCGGCATACCAGCAAGCCCAAATAAATATCGGGATTAAAATCACTGCCTTAATTTGAAAGTTCGTGCGTCGCTTCAGAAATCTTATTATGCGCGGCTTGTATTCCTTCCGATTGTAAATGAGCATTCCCAAAAACCAGCCGAACGCTCCCGCGATTAATCCGCACCAACCGTTATGCCAATAACACCCTGCGAGCAGTAAAACAAAACACAAAATCATAAAACGTTTTCTGCCGAGTCTCTCAAAAAATTTCTTCATGATAATCGCCTCCTTGACTCAATAAGAAAGCGCAGGGAAAATTTCTCCGCGCTTAGTTTTTTTGCCGATAAAAAATTACTTCTTCTGACGTTCGCAAACTTGATTTCCGACGGTGCAACTGGTTTTGCAAGCAGATTGACAAGACGCTTGGCACTCGCCGCAACCGCCCTTCTTCAAGGTTTCCTGCAGAGTCGGTTTGTTGATTGTCTTAATGTGTTTCACGTTATAAGCCCCCTAAAATTTTTATCTCGTGCGGTCGACGATAAAATCTGCAACTTGTTCAAGCGCAAGTGAGACCGAAGTTTTCAATGTCAGCGGGAGATTAACTCGCGCCGATTCAATATGCGCCTCAGCTCGCGTCCTGCAGTAGTCAACCGCGTCCGTAGCTTGAATAATTTTTATGGCGGTGTCAACGTCTTTGCCGCCGGTTACAAGTTCCCTCAGCAAATCGGATTTATCGCTGACTTCAAGGGCACGAATCACTGGAAGAGTTATAACGCCGCTTTTCAAATCGCCGCCTTGAGGTTTGCCCGTAATTTTTTCGTCGCCGACAAAGTCCAACAGGTCGTCGATAATCTGGAAGGCAAGCCCCAAATTTGTTCCGTAAGCCGTGAGGTTATCGACTTCGCGTTTATCCATTTCGGCAACAATCGCTCCCAGTCTGCAACAGCTTGATAAGAAAATCGCCGTCTTAAGATTTATCCGCGTGTAATATTCGGCAAGCGTGGGCACTTCGTAGAGCGAACGATCTTGTCTGATTTCACCGACGCAGAGATTTTTAACGAGCTTCGATAAAACTGTCGAGACTTCCGCGCCGTAATTATTTTCTGCGACGAGTTGAAAGGCTTTGGCAAAAAGATAATCGCCGACAAGAACCGCGATTTGTGCGCCGTATTTTGAATTGGCAGTTTCGACGCCGCGTCTTTTTTTGGACGAGTCGATAATATCATCGTGAACGAGGCTCGCCGTGTGAATCAATTCGAGAGCCGTCGCCAGCGGCATGGATTTTTCTTGCGGCAAATCTTTTACGGAATTCGCGCAGAGCAGAAAGAGCATCGGACGCAATCTCTTTCCGCCTTTAAATAACGGCTCGCAAGCCTCGCAGATAAACGAATCTTCGCCTATTGCTTGTCTGATTTTCTCTTCCAATGTTCGCAAATTTTCTGCCGCAAATCCGTTCAATGCCGCTACGAAATTCAAAATCTCACCCGCTCCAAAAAATTTTTTTGAAATTTTATCACAGCACGAAGGCAAAATCAATTCCTAATTAATTCGTAGCCCGCCTCGTCGATAACTTTGGCGAAATCGTCAATAGAAATTTCTTTGGTTGCCGTAACGGTCGCCGAATTGTTTTCCAAGCTGACTTCGACAGCCGTAACGCCGTCCATTTTGGCAAG
>JAFZIQ010000122.1 GCA_017554285.1 Selenomonadaceae bacterium | reverse complement strand
TTTTTTTGGAGGAAAATTTTATGGGAGTAAAATATATAAGCGGCGGCGAAAGTCACGGCTCGCGACTGATTTGCATATTGGAGGGCTTACCGGCGGGCGTCAAAGTTTCAAGTGAATTTATCAATGCGGAGCTTAAACGTCGACAGGGCGGCTACGGGCGCGGCGGTCGCATGAAAATTGAAAGTGATACCGTCGAATTTTTATCGGGAATTCGTTTCGGCGAGACGCTCGGCAGTCCGATAACTTTAAGCGTTGAAAATCGCGATTGGAAAAATTGGCAGGATAAAATGAGCGCGGAAGGTTGCGAGTTTGGCGAAAAAGTTACAAATGCCCGTCCCGGTCATGCCGATTTGATGGGCGCGGCAAAATATAATCGTTCGGACGTTCGGGATATTTTGGAAAGGTCGAGTGCTCGCGAAACTGCAATGCGAGTTGCGGCGGGCGCGTTGTGCAAAATTTTTCTTGAAAATTGCGGTGTGAAAATTACGGGCGAAGTTTTAAGCGTCGGCGGAGTGACCGGCGAAGTTGAAATTAAAAATCGCATTGACGCGGCAAAAGCTTTGGGCGATACGGTCGGCGGCATTTTCGAGATAAAAGTTTCGGGCGTCCCTGCGGGTTTGGGCAGTCATATTCAATGGGATAAAAAGTTGGACGCGAAATTTGCGGCGGCGTTCATGTCGATTCAAGCAATAAAAGCTGTTGAACTCGGCGACGGATTTTTAAACGCAAACAAGCTCGGCAGTGAAGTTCACGACGAAATTTTTATTGCCGACGGGAAAATTTATCGCGAAACGAACAGGGCAGGCGGTTTTGAAGGCGGCATGACGAACGGCGAAGATTTAATTATCCGTGCCGCAATGAAGCCGATACCGACCTTGATGAAACCGCTTAGAACGGTTGACATTGCGACTAAAACTCCTGCGACGGCAAGCAAGGAGCGCAGCGATACCTGCGCGATTTGGGCAGCTGAAGTTGTCGGCGAGGCAATGGCGGCAATAGTTACTGCGGACGCGATTGTTGAGAAATTCGGCGGCGACGCGCTCTGCGATACCCTTGCCGATTTGAAAAATTATCGTGAACGACTTGCGAGGGATTTCGGCTTATGAAAAACAACGTGATATTAACGGGCTTTATGGGAACGGGCAAAACAAGCTTGGGAAAACTTTTGGCAACACGACTCGGCAGACCGTTTATTGACATTGATAAAAAAATTGAGGACGAAAACCGAATGTCCATTCCGAAAATTTTTGAGCAATACGGCGAGGAACATTTTCGCGCCCTTGAAAAAGCGGCAGTCAAAGAACTAAGCGAACGACGCGGACTTATTATAGCGACGGGCGGCGGCACGATTAAGGACGAGGAAAATCTCAACCTGCTGAAAAATTCGGGCGTGATGATTTGTCTGACAACCGAGCCGGAAGAAATATTTAATCGGACTGCGCGGCGCGGCGAACGTCCGGTTTTGGACGGTGCAGGCAATGAACGGCTTGAGACGATTAAAAAACTTTTGGCAGAGCGGAAAAAATTTTACGACCGCGCAGATTATCAAATCGACACGACAAATTGGTCACCGATTCAAATTATCGATGACATTTGCAGATATTTGAGGCAGTTCAGGTAGTTTAGGTGATAGGGGATAGGATTCAGGGGTTAGGTGATAGTATGGAAAAAGTTTTGGTCAATCTCGATAAGAACAGTTACGAAATTTTTATCGGCGAAAATATTTCGGGCGTTGTCGATAAATTTATTTCGGGAAAGGTTTTGCTCGTCACACAGAAAAATATTTTTGAAACTTGCAAGGAAAATTTTCCTTACGAAGTCGCATTCATTCCCGACGGCGAAACTTCCAAAAGTCTGCGCGAGGCTGAAAAACTTTATACGCGGGCGATTGAACTTGGACTTGACAGAAAATCTGTCATAATTGCATTGGGCGGCGGCGTTGTTGGGGATTTAGCGGGATTTGTGGCGGCAACTTTTATGCGCGGTATTTCGCTTATCCAAATTCCCACGACGCTTTTGGCGCAAGTTGATTCTAGCGTGGGCGGCAAGACTGCCGTAAATCACGCGTTGGGAAAAAATTTAATCGGCGCATTTCATCAACCCCGCGCAGTTTTTATCGACTTAAATTTTTTGAAGACGTTGCCCGAACGTGAGATTAAATCGGGGCTTGGCGAAGTCGTCAAATACGGCGTAATCAGCGACGAAAATTTTTTTACTTACCTTGAGGATAACGCCGATAAGATTTTGCAACGCGATTTGAAAACTTTGGCGCACGTCGTCAAACGTTCCTGCGAGATTAAGGCGGAAGTCGTTAGTGCGGACGAAAAAGAATCGGGACTGCGCAGGATTTTGAATTTCGGACACACTATGGCGCACGCAATCGAAGAGGAAACTCATTACGAAAAATATCGTCACGGCGAGGCGGTTGCTGTCGGTATGATTGCGGCGGCTCAAATAAGTTTGGAACTCGGCAAAACTTCTGCGGCGAACGTTGCGCGGCTTGAAAATCTCATAAAAAAATTCGGCATGGTTACGACCTGCGCGGGTCTCAATGCCGATAAACTTTACAACGTGACTTTTCGCGATAAAAAGGCTGTGGGCGGCAAAGTTAATTGGGTACTCATGAAAAATTTTGGCGAAGTTGAAATTTGCTCCGATGTGCCCGCGCAGATTGTCAAAAAAGTTTTCGGGAGATTATGCAATGGAAATCAGAATTAATGACGACTTTGACTTGAAAAAAATAGTCGACAGCGGGCAATGTTTCCGCCCCAAAGAAATTGAGCCGAACCGATTCAGATTTATTGTCGGGGAAAATATTTTACATATAAGCAAGTGCGACGAAAATATTTTTGAGGCTGATTGTACGCCCGAAGACTGGGAACGCGTTTGGAAAAATTATTTCGACTTGGAAACGAATTACGCCGATATTCGACGCGACGTTGAAACTTTCGCGGCGGGCAAGCCTTACGAAAAAATCTTGCTTGACGCCTTAGAGTTTGGAAAAGGGATTAGGATTTTGAATCAGGAGCCCTTTGAAATGCTTATCAGTTTTATAATCAGTCAGCGGAAAAATATTCCGGCAATCAGAAGTTCGGTCGAAAGAATTTGCGCGAAGTTCGGGCGGCGTGTCGGCGAAATTTATCTTTTCCCGCGCCTTGAGGAAATTTCTTCCGCGCAGATTGAAGATTTAAAAGGTCTCGGTTTGGCTTATCGGAAAGATTATATCCGAAATGCTCTGGATAAAATTTTGAGCGGCGAGATAAATTTGGACGCATTGAAAAATTTTTCGGACGGGGAACTTGTCGAGGAGCTTAAGAAAATTAAAGGCGTCGGCGATAAGGTTGCGAATTGCGTTGCGTTGTTTGCTTATCACAGAGTAAATCGCGCTCCCGTCGACGTGTGGATTAAACGGGCAATTGACGAAGATTTTAACGGCGAAAATATTTTTGACGCCTTCGGAAAGAACGCGGGCATTCTTCAGCAATATATTTTCTATCATAAGCGGTCGAGCAAATAGAAAACAAAAGAGCGGGCAACGTTACATTGCTCGCTCTTTTTAAATTTTCGGGAGTCTGATTGATAATTACTCTTCAACAGTTGCCTCTGCGGGAGCCGCCGCTTCAACTTCTTCGGCAACCTTAACTTCGCCTTTGGGCTGATAAGGTCTGAATTTGGCGTTGGCACCCTCGCGACGGGCGCGATTAATCGACAAGGAAATTCTCTTGCGCTTAAGGTCGACGCGTAAAATTTTAACCTTGACAATATCGCCGACCGCAACAGCCTCGTCCGCGTTTTCAATGCGACGGTCGCTGAGTTCGCCCATAGGAATCAAGCCGTCAAAGCCCGGTTCAATCTCCATGAACGCGCCGAATCTCGCAAGCTTGACGATTTTGCCTTCGATAAATTCGCCCTCTTTAAATTGTTCGGCTTTATCGAGCCAAGGATCTCTTTGAGTCTGTTTAATCGAAAGCGAAATCCTGTGCGAATCGGGATTAATATCCTTAACGTAAACATCAACTTCCTGCCCGACTTTGAGAACGTCGGAAGGTTGCGTGACGCGCTCCCAAGAAAGGTCGGAAATGTGCGCGAGTCCGTCAACGCCGCCAATGTCAATGAACGCGCCGTAATCAACGAGACGTTTAACCGTGCCTTTAATAGTGTCGCCTACATTCAACGTGCTGAAAACTTCCTGCTGTTTGGTCTCGCGCTCGCGTTCGAGAAGTTGACGGCGACTCAAAACCAAGCGGCGTTTATGCGATTCAATTTCAATCGGCAACGCCTTAACGGTCTGTCCGACGTAACTGCTTAAATCTTTTACGAAGTGTAAATCCATTTGCGACGCGGGAATAAAGCCGCGCAGTCCGTTGACGGTGGCAGTTAAGCCGCCCTTGACTATGTTCGTAATTTTCGCGTCAACAGTTTCGAGTTCTTCAACGTCGGGATTTTCATTGTGCGCCCTGATTGCGCGTAAATCGTCCCAAACGACTTCGGCATCGGCTTTGATTTTGGAAAGGACGCCGCCATTTTCGCCGCCGAGACTTTGAATGTAAACTTTAATCTTGTCGCCCTGTTTGACGACTTCTTCCGCCGAATCGGGTTCGGGATGAGCGAGTTCCTTTTTGGGAATCGCAATCTCTTGTTTGTAGCCTATGTCGACATAAGCCTCTTCACGATTGACCAAAACGACTGTACCTTCAACTACCATGCCGGGCTGAAGGTTCTTAAAATTCTCCGAATCCTCAAGCCAATTACCCATTTCTTCATTCTTCAAATCATCTGACACTTTTTATAAACCTCCCCGATAATCCAGTCCGGCGTTGAGGCACCGGCTGTAATACCAACCTTGTTGGATTTCTCTAACCATTCAGGTGAAAGTTCCTGAGCTGTTTCTATGTGGTAAGTCTTGCATTTTTTTTCGCAAAGCTGGGCAAGGCGCGTGGTATTCGCGCTGTTGCGTCCGCCGATTACCAGCATGACATCAACTTTTTCCGCCAGCTCCAGTGCCGCCTTCTGTCTCTGGTCTGTTGCTGTGCAAATTGTTCGTAGAATTCTCAGGTCTTTTGATTTCCCAAGCAGGTGCGCCACTGTTTTAACAAAATTCTCGTCGCTCACCGTTGTTTGAGATACTATTCCGAGTTTTGGGCAGGGCGCGAAATTTTTAGCGTCCTCCTCTGTCTCGATGATAGTTGCTCGGTTGCCCGACCACTCGAAGATACCTTTAACTTCGGGATGATTTTTTTCGCCGATTATGACTACGTGCCTGCCGTCCTTCGCCAAGTCTTTCGCTGAAAGTTGCGCCTTCTTTACATGCGGACAAGTCGCGTCGACTAAATTTAATCCCTTTGCCTTTGCCTCCTCGTAAATTTGTGGTCCCACGCCGTGTGAGCGAATTATTATCGTGCCCTCCTCCATCGCCGTCAAATCTTCAACTACGCCGATTCCTTTTTGGCGCAGTCTTTCCACCATTTGCGGATTATGGATTACAGGTCCCAACGTACAACTTTTCCCATCCGCGTGCTCTTCGGCAATTTTAATCGCCCGCTTGACGCCGTAGCAAAATCCTAAACACTCCGATAAAATTACTTCCATAATCTTTACCACCTGTCTGATTGGTTTTTGACAAAAACAAAAATCCTCAACCGTCAATAACCGCCGCTTAATATATCATAATCATTTTTCACAAGCAATAACTTTGAGAAAAAATTTTCATTACATATCAAAGCGTATAACTTTGCTGAAAAAATCCTTGAGAAAAAAGCGGCTTTCATTTATAATTCTTTAGCGTTGTAAAAATATTTTTTGAGGAAGAGAAGAATATGAATTCAGAAAAAGCTATCAGTGCGATTGCTCCGCCCCGACCGCTGATTGACATAAAAAAATTTTTGCCCGCAGGAATTTCGCCGAATCAAAACGGGATAATACCTGCCGACAAACTGAAAAGAATTCATTGCGGCGGACATCTTTACATTGACGCGGCGCGGAGCTGGTTAGCGATGATTCGTGCCGCCACGCAGGATAATATCTTTTTGAATTTAAATCGCCATTTCTTTGCTTACAGGAATATCGCGAGACAGACGGCGGGATTTAAGGAACGTTTTATTGAAGTCGACCCGAAAAAAATTAATCCTGCCGACAAAGTGATTCGCGTTGAATGGAACGGGAAACTTTGGCAACTCAAAGACGACGCAAGCTTTATTGAAATTCCGGAGCAAAGTTCGCACGGCTACGGCTTGGCGATTTACATAAGAAATGCCGCCGTAAGCGACGTTAAGGCATGGCTTAAAGATAATGCCGAGCAATTCGGCTTTGTTGAGGAATATGATTTTGAGCCGGGACATTTTGTTTACGTTAAGGCTCGCGAATCGATTCCGGAGCGTGTTTTGGAAATTGAAAGTCTGCCGCCCGAACCTAAATACACCGCCGAGCAAATCATTGAGGCTACAGGCTGTCATTGGTTTTCCGAGCCGCCCAAAGATTGGTTTTGCAACGGTATATTTTATACTCGACCGCTCCGCGCAGGTTATCTTGCCGTCGTGGATCAAGGGTTGGGAACAGGTTTAAACGAAAGATTTTTCAAAACCACTTTTCGGCAATTTGCCGGATTTATTTGCACGGAGCCTGAAAAGCTTGAAAAGTACAATCAGCCGATGTTGGTTACTTCAAATCCTCAAGAGACGGTAGATAAACTGTCGGCTTTCTTTGAAAAATGCGCAGCTGAAACTTCTGCGGAAGAATCAAATATTATTTCGAGTCCGTTGCAAGGCAAACTGGATTTTTATAAACGAGTGAATCCGGAGACGCTTATTTTTCAGCGGAAAAAATCTTTATCGGAACGACTGTTAAAAATTTCCGTTGACGATTTGCAAAATGCGCCGGAACAATCTTGGTATGGCGAATATCTTGCGTTGCTGGCAATTCGCCTTCAGAATCCGATACTGAAATTTATGGGAGAAAAATATACGGAAAATCTTTTGCAACGGTACAACCAAAATACAGACACCAATGAGCGCGAGTTGGCAATTTTGGGCATGTTGCAATTCACAGAGCCGACGAAACTTCCTGTATTGTTTCATCAGCACTTATGGAATCGGGAAATGATAGCGGACGTGCAGGGAATTTTTTCGAGGCATTCTTTGAAAGTCAGTTATATGGACGATGAAATTTCGACGTATTATCTTTCGTTGCAATCTGCGCGGAAACACGGCAAACGTAAAATGCGCGTGGCGTTTTTGGTGCAATCGAGCAGTGTAACTTTTGACAAAATGCAACCGCTTTACGAGGCTTTAAAGTTGCGAGACGACACGGAAGTTTTTATCGTCATTTATCCCGAAGACAGCTACGAATACAGCGAAATCGGTACCCTGTACTTTAAAGAACGTTATCCGAATGATGCCGTTTATGACAGTTGCAGCTTAATGGATTTAAAGAAATTACGTCCTGACTATGTGTTTTACGGGACGCCTTATGAAAAACGTATGCCGTTTCCAAGTTTCGGCATTAATGACGTAATACAATTTGCCAAAGTATGTCATATAACCTACGGGGCGAATTTGGCTCAAAATTTTATAGACAATTTATTGGATAAGTGTTGGAGCTTCTACAGCAAGATTTACTTTTTATTTTGTTCGGGCGCGACTGTTACGGACGAGATGACGGAAAAATATCGTGAGAATATCGAATTGGGCTATCAGCACTTTGAATTTTTGGGCTATCCGATTTTGGAACGATATTATCAAATGCCCGCGTCGGAGAGTTCTGTTAAGCGGATTTTATGGACGCCGCGTTGGAGCTGCAATGAACGAGTCGGCGGCAGTCACTTCATGAACTATAAGGATAAATTTATTGGCTTACGTTCAAAATACGGCGACAGCGTGGAACTCACCATGCGTCCGCACATGAACACTTTCAAAGCAATGGAAAAAAGTCACCTCATGACGGAAGACGAAATTGAGAATTACAAAAGAACGCTCGAAGATAACCGTATAAATTTGGATTCTTTATATCGAGATAATGAAACGATTCGCAACACGGATATATTCCTTACAGATTATTCGTCAATTATCATTGAACTTTTTTTGACGGGCAGACCGATTGTCTATTGTGAATTTCCCAATGCGATAATTCTTCCGGAGTATGAAGAAATGTTTAAGGCAATGTATATCGCCCGAACTTGGGAAGATGTGGAACGTTATCTTGATGATTTGATTGCGGGGAATGACCCGTTATTTGAAAAGCGTCAAGAGGTTGCGAAACAGATTTACGAACTTCATGAGGGCGCGACGCAGAAAATAGTTAAGCGACTTGTTCAGGACTTCAAAGAGAGCGAGCGCGACTGAAAACGGAAGAAAGGAAAAATTTATGGACACAAACTCTGATTTGTCTAAATTTTTAAATGTCCCGAAGCCGTTATTTGACATAAAGAATTTTTTACCGGAAGGGATTTCACCCGCGCAGAACGGGATTTTGCCGCCGGACAAATTGCAGACGATTCATTGCGGCAGAAAACTTTACATAGATGCGGCGCGGAGTTGGATGGCTATGGTTCGAGCCGCCGAGAAAGATAAAATATTTTTAAATCTTAACAGAGCTCCGAACGGCTACAGGAGCATTACCGTACAACTTAAGACGTTCAAAAGGCGTTTTATGGAATTGGACGACGTGAGCGAGCCGGATCCGAATGATAAATCGATTCGCGTTGAGTTCAACGAAAAGATTTGGCAACTGAAAGAAAATGCGCAATATGTTGAAGTCCCCGGTCAAGGTTCGCACGGATTCGGCTTGGCAGTTTCAATTTCAAATGCCGCCGATGAAAAAGTCAAAGCTTGGCTTGAAGAAAATGCCGAGCAATTCGGCTTTAAGGAAGAATATGATTTTGAGTCGGGGCATTTTGCCTACACGAAAAGTCGCGAGTCGATTCCGAGACGTGTTTTTGAAATGGAGCAACTGCCGCCTGAGCCGACGTATACGGCTGAACAGATTGCTGAGGCGAGCGGTTGCGTTTGGGCTACGAAGCCTTCTGAGGATTGGTGTTGTCGCGGTTTATTTTATTCTAAGCCGTACCGCGCAGAATATCTTATCGTTGTGGATCAAGGCGAGGGCACAGGAATTAAGAGGAAAGATTTGGGCGGAATTTTCCGAGCCTGCGCGGGGATAATTTGTACCGACCCCGAAGATTTGGAAAAATTCGACCGTCCAAAATTATTGACGTTAAATCCTCAAGAGACGATCGAAAAACTCACCAAATTTTTTAAGGAAACAGCGGTTGCCGACGATACCGCCGAAGATTCTTTGCAAGATGAAATTGAAGACCCGTTGCAATCCGAGATTAATTTTTATGAGAAAGCAAATCCCGAAACTGCAATATTTCAGAGGAAGAAGGCATTGGCGGATTTATTGCTTACAATGCCCGCCGAAAATCTTCAAATTGCATCGACTCAATTTTGGTATGAAGAATACTTGGCTTTATTGGCGATTCACATTGAAAATCCGGCGTTAAAATTTTTGGCTGAGAAATATATCGAAGAGCTGTTGCAGTGGTACGAAGAAAATATAGAGAATGAGGAGCGAGCCTTTGCGGTATTGGGCATGTTGCAATTTATGAAACCGCAAGAACTGCCCGTTCCGTTAGATCAGCAATCATGGGACGATAAATTAAAGATTGACGTTAAGGGCGTTTTTTCGGATTACTATACGCGAATCAGCTATTCGGACGACAACATTGCGAATTATTATTTGTATCGGCAAAAGTTGTGGCGTCATGAAAAAAGAAAAATGCGCATAGCATTCGTTTGGAATTCCACAGCTACGGCGCATGATAAGATACTGCCCGTTTACGAACTTTTGAAGGCGCGAGAGGACGTTGAAACTTTTCTTGTACTTACTCCGAATAAAATCGGCAAACATGCGATTTCGGTTTACAAATATTTTAAGGAACGTTATCCCGACGAAAAAATTTATGACAGTGTCACTCTGACGGATTTAAGGAAGTTGCGTCCCGATTATGTATTTTACGGTGCGCCTTACGATTACAGCGTACCGATTGCTGGCTTTCATTTCCGCGACGTGGTTCAATTTGCCAAAATCTGTCATATAACTTACGGCTCCAATTTGGCGTACGCTTTTATTGACAGGCTTTTGGAAGATCACCCGCAGTTTTATTGCCATGCGTATTTTATGTTTTGTTCGGGCGAGACCGTTAAAAACATGGCGATAAAAAAATTTAAAGAGAATGTCGATATGGGATATACGCGCTTTGAATTTTTGGGCTATCCGATTTTGGAGCGATATTATCAAATGCCGGCGACGGAGAGTTCGGCGACGCGAATTTTATGGACGCCTCGTTGTCGTTATGACGGGAAAATCGGCGGCAGTCATTTCTTTGAGTACAGAGATAAATTTGTTGCATTGCGTGCCAAATACGGCGATAAAATTGAACTGTCCATGCGTCCGCATAAACTTTCGTTCAGAAATTTTGTAAGCAGCGGTTTGATGACAGAAGAAGACGTTACGGCTTACATCGAAAGTTTGGAAGAGAATAACATTAAATTTTATGAGGCAGTCGCTGACATTGACGAAAATATTCGTGAGACTGACATATTCCTTGCGGATTATTCTTCAATGCTGATAGTGCTGATATTGACGGGCAGACCGGTTATTTATTGCGAATTCCCGAATGCGATACCGTTGCCCGAATATGAAGAAATGTTTGACTCAATGTATATTGCTAACAGCTGGGAAGACGTGGAGAAATATGTTGATGATTTAATGACTGGGAACGACCCGTTGTTTGAGAAGCGTCAAGAGATTGCCAAAAAACTTTATGAACTGCACAAAGGCTCGGCTCAAAAAATTGCCGACAGAATTATTCAAGACTTCAAAGACAGTCAGATTGACGACGAATAATGATAAAAAATTAACTCCCGCGTTGAGAGGCGCAGGAGTTTTTTTTTCATTTAATCACGTTGCCTTTAAGCAACCATGTTTGAGCTTGAGAAATTTTTACATTGACGAGTTCGCCCGCCTGTTCGTTGCCGTGTTCAAAGAGGATAAGTTTATTTGAACGTGTTCGCCCCGTGAAAATTTTATCGTCGGTCTTACTTGCACCTTCAACCAAAACTTCAACGACCAAATCAACGAGCGCAAGATTTTTTTCAAGACTTATGGCGTTTTGAACTTTCATAAGTTCCTCAAGGCGGCGATGTTTGGTTTCGTCGTCGATTTGATTATCGAAAGTTGCGGCTGGCGTCCCGCTCCGTTTTGAGTAAATAAAAGTAAATGCCGCGTCGAATTTAACGGCTCGCAGGAAATCCAGCGTCTCCAGAAAATCTTGTTCGGTCTCGCCCGGAAAACCGACTATTAAATCTGTCGTTAAGCTGACGTCGGGAATTGCTTTGCGAATTTTTTCTACGAGCTTTAAATATTTTTCGACGGTGTAGACGCGATTCATACGTTTTAAAATTTTGTCGGAGCCGTATTGAACGGGCAAATGAATATGTTCGCAAATATTTTTCCCGCCCGCAATCGCCGTAATAAGTTCGTCTGATAAATCTTTCGGGTGGCTTGTCATAAATCTGAGACGCTCAACGCCGTCAATCTTATCGACCGCAGTTAAAAGTTCTGCAAAAGTCATACCGCCCGAATAGGAATTCACATTTTGTCCGAGCAGTGTAATTTCCTTAAAACCTTCGGCGACTGCCTGCTTGACTTCGTCGAAAATTTCTTCGGGCTTGCGACTGCGCTCGCGACCTCTTACGTAAGGCACAATGCAATACGTGCAGAAATTATTGCAACCGTACATAATCGGCACGAACGTAGAAACTTGTCCGCCGCGCAGAGGAAAACACTGACTACTGCTCCCTGACCCCTGACCACTTTCCACTTTCCACTGACCACTGACATTGGAAATATCAATGAAATGTTTGCGTTCAAGCTCGATACTCCGGACGACGCGGGCTACTTCGGAACTTTGTCCCGTTCCCAAAACGAAATCGATATGCGGCGCACGTTTGATTAAATTTTCTCCTTCCTTTTGCGCCATACAGCCCGCCACGCCCAAAATCAGCGACGGATTTTCTCGCTTGAGACTTTTGAATCTGCCGATTTGCCCCAAGACTTTATCCTCTGCCGTTGCTCGAACACAACACGTATTAATCAGAATCAAATCTGCGCGGTCGGCATCTTCCGTCAAAGTATATCCGATTTTTTTAAGTAATCCTGCCATACGTTCCGAGTCGGCAACGTTCATTTGGCATCCGTAAGTTAAAATTTTCAATTTCTTTTCCATGCCGCGTATTGTATCACATTAAAGATTTTGCTACAATCTGCGCGAAGGAGGTCTTTTAATGGAAAAAGACGAAAGATATTTAATTCAACTTCGCGACTGCTTCACGGCAGGTTACACACTCCCACAATATTGTATTGACAACGGAATTAAAAAGCCGCTGTTCGTCTCGGAGAAAAAATTTGAGTTGTTCTTGTGGGAAATTTACGTTCAGTTTCGTTACGATAAGAGAATACTTTCTACTTTCGCTTTCCTTGATAGTGAATCAGAATGTATAAATTTTAGTGTGTGTTCTGTTGTCGGAGCGTTACGAATTTTCAATATTTCTCAATGTGATTTGAATAAATTCGATACTATAATTGCTCTTACCCAAAAGAAAATTCCATCTACCAATAACGTGATTTACCTCGATACACTCGCGAACTTTTTTATTCATAAAGCCTATCTTGAAATTCCTTTGCTACATTTTATGCAACGTCATCCACAAGTAAAGCTATTTACAACAATTCTTCCGACTAGCATTTACAGATACAAGGGCGGGGCAGAATATGTTAAGAATCTTCCTTTCATTACATATTTTCAAGGACAACTCCAAAAAAATATTAACGCTGATATCGTAACTCCGCTTGATAAATTTGGTTACACCCATGAAGAAATCCTTGAAATGATTTCTTTACATAGCAAAACAACTACTAATCCGGATGGAATAACAATTCTTTGCGACAATAGCCATCCATTGATAAAAATTCAAAATGGCAACCGTATGACAGCTTATCAGCCCGAACATTATCGGAATAAAATTTATTTTTTTGGTTCGTGTTATTATGTTGGTGCTTTCGCACCTTTCGACAAAACAATTGAGAGTTATCTCCAAAGAATGCTTAACGAAAATAATTTTCCTTATTGTGTGGAAAATAAAGGACAATATTATCTCTGCAGAATTCAAGATCTTTTCTATAACCTCAATAAGCTGAATCTTTCTCCAGGTGATATAATTTTTATCTGGCATGAAGGAAATTTGACAACAAACAGTATACCTTCAATTAATTTGATTGATGCTTTCGACCCACCAAATGACTATCGAGAATTTTTTATTGACTCCATGCATTATAACGAGCTTAGTTATAAACTTTTAGCAGAAAAATTTTTCAAATTCCTGACAGAGAACAACTTCTTTCACAATAAAAATTTTGATTATCCGTTACCCCCCCCCATTATCATCGCTACGGCATTCCTCCTCAATTCGAGCAAGGCGGCGGCTTAACTAATTTTTCTAATCCGGAGCTTGAGACTTACAAGCAACAACTTCGCAAGAAAAAATTGCCTGTCGGGGCTATCGTCATGAACTGCAATCCCTTTACTCTCGGTCATCAATATCTTGTCGAATATGCGGCGGCTAAAGTTGCAAAGCTTTATATTTTCGTCGTTGAAGAAGACAGGAGCGAATTTCCTTTCGCGGACAGAATCGAACTTGTAAGACAGGGCGTTAAACATATTCTTAACGTTGAAGTTTTGCCGAGCGGAAAGTTTATCATTTCTCAGCAAACTTTTTCTGGCTACTTTAACAAAGCCGAACTTCAAGACGTGGCTGTTGATTCAAGCGAAGACGTTGAGATTTTCGCTAAAGAAATTGCTCCGACATTGGGAATAACGATTCGGTTTGCGGGCGAGGAACCTAAAGATAATGTCACGCGCCAATACAACGAGACCATGAGAAGAATTTTGCCGTGCTACGGAATCGAGTTCTGCGAAATCCCGCGTAAAGATTTTGGCGACGAGCCGGTAAGCGCAAGTTCAGTTCGCGAGGCTCTCAAGGTCGGCGACTTTGACAAAATTAAAAATCTCGTTCCCGAAACAACATTAAATTATCTGCGCGGGCGACATTCAGTCAAAAAATAAAATTTTAGCGGAGTCTTGGGACTCTGCTTTTTTATTGCACGTATGAAAATCTTTTGCTACAATCGGAAAAAATTTTTGGGAGGCTTTTAAATGGCTGATTCATCGGTTAGTTATAAATGTCCGAATTGCGGTGCGCCGCTCAGTTTTTTGCCGGGCAAGAAAACAGTCACTTGCGAATACTGCGGGACGGAGTTTGAAGTCAGCGCGATAGAGGAACTTTTTCGCGGTAAACAGGAAATGGCAGTTCGGGCGGCTGAAGCTCAAGAGTCTAAATGGGCGACTGAAGACGCCGGCTCCGAATGGAGTCATGACGAAGCGGCGGCTCTTCATGCGTTTACCTGTTCGAGTTGCGGCGCGGAGCTTGTTTGCGACGAAAATACTATGGCGACCGAATGCGTCTATTGCGGCAACCCGACCATGATTCCGAAACGTTTCGACGGCATGTTAAAACCCGATTTTGTTATCCCGTTCAAAAAAACTAAAGCCGACGCCGTCGCCGCGCTTAAAGAATTTTACAAAGGGCATATGCTTTTGCCGAGCAACTTTACGGCGAATAATCGCGTCGAGGCAATTCAACCTATGTACGTTCCTTTCTGGCTGTTTGATTCAAAGATAACCGCGCAGGCTGAATTCCGCGCAGAAAAAGTTGCTGTTCTCAACACGCCCAAAGAAACTGTCACTCAAACGAGCATTTATAATTGCCGCCGCGCAGGGACAATGAGCTTTGAAAAAATCCCTGTCGACGGCTCAAAAAAAATGGACGATGCCTATATGGAGAGTGTCGAACCGTTTAATTATTCGGAGCTTGTGCCGTTCAGTGCGGCTTATCTGACGGGCTATCTTGCCGATAAATACGACGTAACTGCCGAAGAATCGGTTCCCCGCGCAGATAAACGAGTCGAGCAAAGTGCGGTTGAAGTTCTTAAAAGTTCCGTTGAAGGTTATGATGCTGTTCAAGTCGAAAATGCCGCCGTGATTAAAGATGTCGGCAAAGTCAGCTATGCAATGGTGCCCGTGTGGATTTTGACGACGCGATACAACGACAAGCCCTATACCTTCATGATGAACGGGCAGACGGGCAAAGTTGTCGGCTCGCTACCTTACGACTCGACGAAGGCTTTTCTTTATCCCGCGCTGTGTTCGCTTATCCTTATGCCGATTTTTTACTTTATAGTTAAAATGCTTATGTACTGAGGAGGACGAATCATGATTAAAAAATTTCTCGGACTCCTTGCGATAATTTTTATACTGAATATTTCAACGGCAAGTGCCGCGCAGATTGAATCAGTCACAGATGAGGCGGGAGTTTTAAAGGCTACTGAAGTCGAATTGCTCAATCAACGGATTCGCAAAATCGAACAGGCTCACAAAATTAAAATCGGTGTCGCTTTCGTTAAGTCAATCGGAAACAGCGATATGATTAGGGCGTCGAATAATTTTCTCGACCAATATTTTAACAACGGCATGAACGGCGGAATTGTCCTGCTTGTCGCAATGGATAAGCGCAAGTACGAAATGTCAACCGACAGACGCATGATTAACATAATCACGGACTATGAAGGCATTCCGTTTCTGAAAGATAAATTTCAATCGGATTTGAGCGCGGGCAATTACTACAACGCGACAAATAATTTTATTGACGGCGTCGACGAACTTTTGACTTATTACGAAACAAACGGCGAACCTTATGGCACTTCTGCGGCTCCCGGCGGTTTAGACCCCGTTACGGCAGTTTTGTCTGCGGTGGTTTCCATATTGTTCGGCGTGATGATTCGTTCGTCGCTTATCGGCAAGATGAGCAATGTTCATCACTCGCTTGCGGCTCTTGATTATCTCCAAAAAAATACCGTCAAGCTTACCGAGAATCGCGACACATTTTTATTTATGAACGTTCAACGGCGAGCCAGAGGCGGCAGTTCACGCAGAGGAGGCGGTCATGGCGGCGGAGGTCACGGCGGCGGCGGCGGCAGTTTTTAAAAAATTTTAACCTTCTCGCACGAGAATTCCCCCGCCTCTATAGGCGGCGGGATGAATCGCGCTTTCTTTTGTTGACATTATCAGCCCTTCATAATAAAATTTGCGTAACAAATAACGAGGAAAGGAGAAGACCTGCGAAAAACTTA
>JAFZIQ010000121.1 GCA_017554285.1 Selenomonadaceae bacterium | reverse complement strand
CAAAGACGTTTGCAAATGATATAATCGCGCCACTTGATTTGAAAGGAGGAGGAAATATGCAACTGACAAAGGTTAGAAAACGTTCGGGACAAAAAGTTTCATACGACCGCGAGAAAATCTTTAACGCGATAGTCGGAGCGACTCGAGACGCCTCAACACCCGCCGATAAACTTTCCGCTGATGATTTGGAAATCGTGACAGATTCGGTTGAGAAAGCGATTTCCGAGAGCGAAATTATCGGCGTCGAAGCAATTCAAGACCAAGTTGAGAAATGTTTAATGGCGCATGGTTTTTACGACGTTGCCAAGCAATTCATAGTTTATCGGCAGAAACATTCTCAACGACGCGCCGCGCAGAAAAAGTTAATGGATACTTATCGCGATATTTTTTTCGCCGACTCGGTAGACATTGATTTAAAGCGCGACAATGCCAACATTAATACAGATGCCTCAATGGGAATTATGCTGAAGCTCGGCGCGGAAAGTTCAAAGTATTTCGTTGACAATTACGTTTTGCCGGAAGAATTTGTAAAGGCTGACAAGGAAAACTGGATTCATGTCCATGATAAAGATTTTTCGCTTATAACGTTTAACTGTTGCCAAATAGATTTGCTGAAACTTTTTCATGGCGGCTTTTCGACGGGGCACGGTTTCCTTCGCGAGCCGAATTCTATTCGCTCTTATGCGTCGTTGGCATGTATAGCAGTGCAAAGTAATCAAAATGACATGTTCGGCGGACAAAGTATAAATGCTTTTGATTATGCAATGGCTGAAGGTGTAAGAAAATCTTTTAAGAAGGCGATAAGAGACGAACTTAAACGCGCCTGCGAATTTTGCGACGTAACTGCGACGGGCGAAATTGATTTTAATATTTGCACTTATTCTGAGGGAAAAAATCCTGCCGCCGTCGAGAATCTCACAAAAATTATCGGCTCGGAAAAAATTGCGGCAAAGATTTATAAGCAAGCCTGCGCGGACGTTGAAGAAGAAACTCATCAGGCTATGGAGGCGTTGATTCATAATTTCAACACGCTCCACAGCAGGGCAGGTGCACAAGTTCCTTTCAGTTCCATAAATTACGGTATGGACACTTCGCCCGAAGGTCGCTTAGTTATCCGCGAGGTTTTGAACGCAATCGACGCGGGACTTGGCAACGGCGAAACTCCCATTTTCCCGATAAGCGTTTTTCAGCTTAAAAGCGGTGTGAATTATAACGTCGACGACCCAAACTACGATTTGTTCAGGCAAGCTTGCAAAGTCAGCGCGAAACGTCTTTTCCCGAACTTTGTAAACATTGACGCGCCATATAATCTGCAATACTACAAGCCCGGCGATTATAACAGTTATGTGGCGACCATGGGTTGCAGGACGCGAGTTATGTCGAATGTCAACGGGCGCGAAGAATCGGGCAGTCGCGGTAATTTTGCCTTCGTGACGATTAATCTTCCCAAACTCGCGCTTGAATCAAAGGGTAATGTCGAAGAATTTTTCAAGCTCTATGATAAGTACATAACGCTTTGTCACGATTATTTGTTATGTCGGCTCAAGGTTATTGAGGAAAAACACGTTTATAATTTCCCGTTCCTTATGGGGCAGGGCGTCTGGATGGACTCCGAAAAACTCAAGCCGACCGATAAAATTAAAGACGTTCTCAAACACGCAAGCTATTCAATCGGCTTTTGCGGCTTGGCAGAATGTTTGGTCGCTTTAATCGGTAAACATCACGGGCAAAGCAATGAAGCTCAAGAATTAGGCTTGAAAATCGTCAAACACCTGCGCGAACGTACCGACGACTATACTAAGCGCGAAAAACGTAACTGGACGACCTTCGGGACGCCCGCAGAATCAACAGCCGGACAATTCCAACGCTCCAACAGAAAAATCTACGGAAATATAAAAGGCGTCACTGACCGACCTTATATGACTAATTCAAGCCATGTGCCCGTTTATTTCCCTATCTGCGCGGGCGATAAGATTAGGATTGAGGCTCCCTACCACGCTATTTGCAACGCCGGTCATATCGCCTATATCGAAATGGACGGCGACCCTACTAAAAATCTTTCCGCGTTCGAGGCTCTCGTCAGGGCTATGCATGATGCCAATATGGGCTATTTCAGTATCAATCACCCAGTCGACCGCGACCCCGTCTGCGGCTACACAGGCATTATTACCAATGAATGCCCTCATTGCCATAGAAAAGAAGTCGAAACCGGTACTTTCCACATTAAACGACTTAAACACAACGATAAATAAATTAACCCTCCGTCAAATGCGGCGGAGGGATTTTTTTTTGCTCTTTAACGCTTAAATCGCTGTTCAACCTTCGTAAATATCAACGGGATTATAAAAAGTATCGAAAAGAACGGTAAAAACGCTTTGAAGAACTTGTATGCCTCTATACTCAAGAAAACTTTAATCAAAGGATAAATTATAACCGCTATCACACCTAAAATCCCAAATCCGATTATCACTCGCCATAATCTGTCCTTGTTCGATACTTTTATCTTGAAATTTATAAACTTTTGCTCAAGAAACCAGCCCAAAAAGAATGCCAAACCAAATCCAAGCGCATCAAATGCATCTGCTCGCGCTTTCAACGGGTCTACTATCAATTTCCCGTTCAAAATATCTTCCGGATAAGGTTTGAAGTATAAATACAGGAAAATCACCGCGCAGATTATCAGTCCGCCTATAAAAAATATCAATCGACGCTCTTTGTCCTTGCCTAGCCATGTAAAAAGCTTTTCTGCCATGTAAAACAGCCCGATTGAATAAATTATCGCGATTAAAACGTCTTGTGGCGTATGAACTCCCAAAAAGTTCCTGCTGAATGCTACCGACAACACTATCAAGCCAAAAATTCCAATTACCAGCGGCGGTAAAACTTTTCTGTAGAAAAATGCAAACCCGCCATAAACTGCAGTCGTAAATTGCGTGTGCCCGCTCGGAAATGAAAAGCTCGACGCTTCTTTTAACGACTCCGACGACGGAATTAACTCCGCGTCCCTTATCCAAGGACGATATACGCAGAATGTCCCCTTTATCAGCTCGTTTATCACGCGCCCGCACGTCGCATTGAATAAAATAAATATCCCAGCCTGCTTGTTGAAACACCAATACAATATCGCAGGTATCGCCGCCGTTAATGCACTCTTCGGCAGGTTCGATATAAGCATAAATAAGCCTTCCCCGCCATAATTCTCGCGTATTCCCTGCAAAAATATCAAATAATCCACGTCCAAAGACAATCACCAACTTTTTTAAGCCGAATCACCTTTTATAAAGCCCATTTTGTGCGAAACCGTCAGTAATTCGCATTCGTGAGCCACAACATCTAAACCTGTAAATAAATTGTCGATTATAACATCAGAAATCATCAACGCGCCGATAATTTCAACCGGCAAATCAAATTGCGCAAGTATAATGCCGTATGCCGCCGCTATTCCACCCTCCGCGTCAGGTGTTGCTATGCTTAATTGTATCGCTATGAATGTAATTATGCATACATCAATCATCGAAAGACTGTTGCCGACCATTGAAACGCCGTAAATCACGCAAATTGTCAGCGCAATCAATTCCGACGGTGAAAATAGCACAAACGCCAACGGTGCCCAAAAATTACAGAACTTTTCTTCTACCCGCAGATTTTCTTTCGATACTTCGATTATTTTCGGTAATGCCGCACTACCATTCATCGTCGTAAACGCAATTATAAACGCAGGGAATATTTTCTTGAAGAACTCCGGAATGCCAATTTTCGCTTTTAACTTTATCGGAATCAGCATGAGCACAATAATTATCGCATATGCTATTATACTCGCCGCTACTAGCTTCCATACTACAAAAAACTCAGTAAAATCGTTTTCAGCCAGCGTTTTGAAGATACATAGAAAAATTGTCAGCGGAATTACCTTTAAAACCGTCTCCGTTACCTTGAAAACTAATTCGTTCAGCTCATTAACTATATTTTTTACAGCAGTTACTTGATTGCCTATCAGAGTTATGCAAACTCCTATTAAAAACGCCAAAACCGTTACTTGCAGGATATTTCCCTTCAAAAATGATTCGGGTATGTTCGTCGGGATAATCGATAGGAATAATTCTACAACTTTACTTACAGCAAAATCACTGTCGTTTTCAATAAAATTTACAGGAAAAAATATATCGCTGATACCGATTGTAATCAGTATTATACATACGTTCAAGAAAAGTATCCGACCTATAACCGTTAATCCGATATTTCCCAACATTGTACTGTCTTCTATCGCGCAAACACTCGATATTACCGCAAAAAATACCATGAAAATCGTTACAGTAACTATTAGTTGCAATAATGTATCTAAAATCGGCGTGACAACATCGTTAAGCAATATATTTTGAACTGTTTGCGGCAAAAACCCTGCGATAAATGAAAATGCTATAGCCAACACTACAGAAATCGTTATCGAACCGCCGGGAATTGTCAACGGCTTGCGTTCCTTCGTAGAAAATGAAATTAGCTCGTTGTAACCGTTTTCATAGCGATAAATCGTTTTCGCCTCATCATAGTGCATGAGATTTTTTATAGTTTCATTGCTGAAAATCATATCATCATCTGCTACATTATCTTTGAGCGGATTGAACGGCTCATCTGCAAGCCGAATTACAATTTTCGGCGCACTGAACCATTTCCGCATGTAAATCTTGAACTTATGCTCCTCTCCGAATCGCTCTTGCCAACGAAGTAACGCCTCTTCCACGACAAGGCAAATTTTTAACACGTCTCGACGCGAAACTTTAGATTCTTCAAAGAATTTCTGAATGTCCTCAACTGTTTTGGCTATATTTTCGTTACTTAACTCCATTAAACTGATAGCTCCTTAATAAAGCGGATATTTTTCGCAGAGGGCGGCGACTCTTGCCCGCGCCTCTGTTTTTTTGCCTTCATCGCTCGGATTGTTGAGTACAAGCGCGATTATGTCGGCGACTTCCTTCATGTCCGCTTCTTTAAAGCCGCGTGTCGTCAATGCAGGACTTCCAAGCCTTAATCCGCTCGTAACAAACGGACTGCGCGGCTCAAACGGGATTGTATTCTTGTTCGCAGTAATATTTACCTCGTCTAGCACGTTTTGCGCCTCTTTGCCCGTTATATTCTTGCTCGTCAAGTCAACAAGCATTAAATGATTGTCCGTGCCGCCACTTACTATCCTAAATCCGTCTGCTGTCAACGTTTCAGCCAATATCTTAGCGTTTTTGATAATCTGCGCGGCATATTCCTTGAATTCCGGTTGTAATGCCTCGCCAAATGCCACAGCTTTTGCCGCTATTACGTGCATTAAAGGTCCGCCTTGAGTGCCGGGAAAGATTGCTTTGTTGAATTGCTTGCCGAATTCCGCATCGTTGCACAGAATCAAGCCGCCGCGAGGTCCTCTAAGCGTTTTATGCGTCGT
>JAFZIQ010000014.1 GCA_017554285.1 Selenomonadaceae bacterium | reverse complement strand
GGGGGATAATTAATAAGCTCAAGTGTGTTCGACATTCAATCAACCTCCTTAAATTTTTTTACTAAAATTAAGTATCACTCCTGTGCGGGAGCCACTCAACTTCTATTTTAATTTCTTCATCGGCTTTTACATTTAACTTATAACGAAAAGGCTTATCATGCCAAGCAGGTATCAGTTTGTCAAAAATCACCTTATCATTAACGGTAAACTTTTTGTAGTCAACCCAGTAAGGAACGCGCTTAGATTTATCCTTTGAGTCACGCATATCGATTCCCTTGAGAACGAATTGTATTTGCCCGTCGCCGGCAACTTTGACGATAAAATCCAACTTCCCGCAATAAGACTGAATGAAATATCCCGATTCGTTTTCAGATAACCAGTCGGCTTTTTTTACTTTGGCATTGTCGTCCGATACAGAGATTATTTGAAGTTCGCCCTGCTCAATCGGCACCAACTTAATATCTATCCTTGAAGTAAAATATCGGTTGAATCTGTTTACTACAGCATTAGCCTCTTTGAGAGATTTCTTTTCGTTGTAAAGGGTAGTGGCAAGGAAGGCGACCAATACATCATTTTCGCCCGTAGTTTGGATGAACTCCGTAAGAAAAATTTCGTAAATCTCTTCGAGCGACAAATTCTCAAAAATCGGATTCAGAGGTCCGAAGGTATGCCTTGAAAGAATTTCGAGAGCCTCATAACGATAACGCGGATTTTCTTTGAAGAAATCTATTTTGCTTATGAAGTTATCGACAAATTTTAAGCCGCGAATTACTATATCGCCCCATTGCCGAGTAAATTTATTCGGCGTTTTCTTACTCTTGGTAAACGATTCGTCATACATACGCCGCACGTAACAGATATTCGGCACGCGCAGAAATCTTTTGGCACAACATAAAACTTGGAAACACCAAACGACATCATCGGAGCCGATAATCACAGGGAATCGAATTTGATTGTCGGCAAGCAATTTGCGCGATACCAATCTTTGCCAAGGAGTAACCCAGAATTTCTTGTTCGATAAATCCCGCAAACGTTCAGCCAAATCTTCCGTTATTAACGTCGGCTTATTGACGAACGGCGGCTTTTGTATACTGCTGTCGGCAAGGTGAATATTGTTAATGTAATCCTGCCCCACGCCCGTTGACATGTAATATTTTTCGCAGTAAACACAATCGGCATCGTATTTTTTGGCGAGAGTATACATTTCCTCCAATGCAGTTTTCGTGAATGTGTCGTCGGAGTCCATGAAGAAAATATATTCGCCGCGTGAATACAAAAAGCCTTTATTGCGAGGCGCGGGCGCACAACCCGAATTCTTTTCCATGCGTAAAAGTTTTAATCTGCCGTCAGATTTCGGGATATAACTTTTGACGACTTCATAACTTGAATCGGTCGAGCAATCATCGACAACGATAATTTCAAAGTTTTTAAAGGTCTGGTTAAGAATACTTTCGATAGCCTCGCCGATATACAGTTCAGCATTGTAAAGCGGAATGATAACCGAGATTGCAGGGCAATCATAAGAGTTTTTAAGTTTGTTAAGCTCTTTTTTCAAACCGCTGATAGTTTGTAAACGAGTACTGTCAAGATTTTTCTGCGCGTCAATAAAGCTGAAGAAAAACGGCACTGTTATTAAATAAGGTAAATCTGTCGCCTTGCTGAATTCGCGATATAAAATCTCGTAAACAGCTTGATTCCCCAATTCTTTTCGAGCTTCATTGGTTCGATTGAGAACCCATTCAAAATGCCCGCCCCGCGCAGCTTCATAACACCAATTCGGATTATTTTTCAAGACTTCAGTTTTATTTTCCAGTTCGTTTAAAGCTTTCAGATAGGCGATTAATGCAGTAACCCAATAAGAAAGTTGTTCTTCCGGTGTTTTTGCTGTTCGCGTAATGGACGTGTTATAACGTCTGTAAAAGTAAAGCGGAATCGGAAGACGTAAAAATCTCTTGGCATAAGCATAAACATTAATGCACCAAACACAATCGCCGCCCGTCACTATGTCAGGGAAAAGAACTTCATTTTTAACCAACAACTCGCGACGCACAAATTTATTCCAAGGACTGCGGAAATTGCCTTCGCCCGAACCCGGCGTTAAGAATTCTTGGAAAATCTTATCTGTGTTATCGACGGTTAATTCCTGTTTATCCTCAATTTTTTCTTTGAAACGTTTTCTGCCCAAACCGTCCCTGTACAGATAAACATCATTCGGTTCTACGACGTTGTAATAAATACTGGAATAAACAACGTCGGCATCATATTCTTTTGCCTTAGCGAATAAAGTCGCCAAAGCCGTTCCCAAAAGAAAATCATCGCTGTCCAAGAATATGACGTACTCGCCGCTCGCGAGTTTCAATCCGATATTGCGCGGAATATAACCGCCGCCGCCCGAATTCTTTTCTGTCTTTGTGATTTGAAGTCGTCCGTTAAATTTCTCTTTATAACTCTCGGCAACGGCGATGCTGTTATCCGTTGAGCAATCGTCCGCAACGATAACTTCAAAGTTTTGGAACGTCTGAATCAGCAAACTTTCAAGACACTCGCCGATAAATTCTTCCGCATTGTACATTGGAATAACGACCGAAACAGCGGGATAAGGCACGTCGGGAATAACAAGCGGTTCAGGAATATTTTCTTCCTCTTTCGCTTCTTCCGGATGTTCTGCCTTAAACAGTTGCCTTTCCAAACTGCGGATTTCTTTTTGCTGAGCATTTATTACGGAATACAATTCGGCAATCAAGACATCATGCTTGCCAAATTGCCCGCTGAAACCCTCTTTTATCGCTTTGTATATTTCGGATTGCGAAAACTCCAAACTGTCCCTGAAAAATCTTCCCAGCATTCTGCCGATAAGATGCTCAAAAATTTCGCAACGATATTTAGGATTTTTCTTGAGAAAATCAGACTTGCCGATAAAGTTATCGTTCAGCCATTTTAAGCCGTTAATGATTGTGCCGACTTTGGAATTTAAATTCTTTAAGGGCGTAGCAATTTCTTTATGGCTCATTGAACTTTCGGACAGACGCCATAAGTAAAGCGGACGAGGCAAGTGCACAATTTTTTTTGCGAACAATAACAGCGCGTAAGTCCAAACCACGTCGCCCGATATATTTATATTTTCGGGAAAGAAAAGCTGATTCTTGATAATGAAACTTCGCTTTATGAATTTGCGCCATGCCGTATCGCCGAAAGCACTTTCCAACTGATGATCCGTTCGCCAAACCAAATCTTCATCAACAATAAGTTCATCTGTCGTATTGATTTTAAGATTGGTCGTCTTTAACTCCGTGCCGTCTTCGCTCAGTTCGTAATTCTTCGTGCAATTAACAAAGTCGGCATTATGTTCTTTGGCGAGATTGTACATTTCTTCCAAACCGTTAAGCAATAACATATCGTCGCTGTCTACAAAGGCAACGTACTCGCCGACGGCAAGTTTCAAGCCGATATTGCGCGGGACGTAGCCGCCGCCGCCCGAATTCTTTTCCGTTTTTTCCAAACGAAGTCGCCCGTTAAATTTCGGCGCGTAATCCTTAACGATTTCAAAGCTTTTATCGGTCGAGCAATCGTCCACTACTATAACTTCAAAGTCTTGGAAAGTTTGATTCAAGAGGCTGTCGAGGCATTCGCCGATATATTTTTCGGAATTGTACATGGGGACGATTACCGAAATAGGGAGACGAGATATAACGGAATCCTCCGAAGTAACAGTTTCTTCCGAATCATCTTCCTTGCGCAATTCCTTTTCCAGCTTGCGAATTTCTCTTTGTTGGTTGTTTATGAAGGAGATGAGTTCGGCAACCAAAACATCATACTTGCCCAATTTCCCGCCAAACTTCTCTTTTATCGCTCTGTATATCTCGGACTGCGAAAAATCCAAACTGTCTTTAGAAAATTCGCCAAACTTCCTGTCGATAAGATTTTCAAAAATTTTATAACAATACTTGGGCTTTTTCTTAAGGAAATTGGTCTTGCCGATTAAGTTTTCATTTAACCATTTCAAGCCGTTAATGACGGTACCGACTTTGGCAATCAATTTCTGAAACGGAGTAAGTCCTTTATGACTTACGGAATTTTCAACCAAACGATATAAGTAAAGCGGGCGCGACAAGTGCAAAACTTTTTTGGCGAACATTAACAAGGCGTAAGTCCAAACCAAATCACCGGCTACCGGTATATTCTTCGGGAAGAAAAGCTGATTCTCAAGAATAAAACTCCGCCTTATAAGTTTAAGCCAAACTTCGCCGCCGAAGGCATTTTCCAAAAGATTTTTGACTCGCCAATTCAAATCCTTTTCAACGAAAACTTCATCGGCAACATTGATTTTAGAATTGACGGGCGTTAAATTCATGCCGTCCGCGCTCATCTCATAATATTTGACGCAATTAACGAAGTCGACCTCATGTTTTTTGGCGAGAGTGTACATTTCTTCCAACGCATTTGCCAAAATTAAATCGTCGCTGTCCATAAAGAAAACGTATTCGCCGACGGCGAGTTTCAATCCGATATTGCGCGGAATAAAACCGTCGCCCGAATTCTTTTTGGTCTTGGCAATTTTGAAGGGCACAGTGAATTTCGGCGCGTAAGCTTTGACAATCTCGATGGTGTTATCGGTTGAGCAATCGTCAACTATGATAACTTCCATGTCTTTAAGCGTTTGAATTAAAAGACTGTCGAGACATTCGACTATATATTTTTCCGCATTATATGTCGGGATAATGACTGAAACGGCAGGACAGGTAACCGGCGGTGTATCCGATTTTACGGGGGCAATGGTATCCGTCATTCAATCAATCCTCCTTATGTTTTTATTGATTTAGAATTCGCCAATGACTTCAAAGGCGTTTTCAATATGATTAATTTCCTCGACACGTTCGCCGTTCAAGAAAATTTCTATAACGTCAAAGCGACAAGCGCAGTCGCAAAATTTTTCGTCCTGCAAAAATACGCCTGCCGCTTCGATAATTTTTTTCTGCTTGCGAAACGTAACCGCCTCGCTCGGTAATCCGTGACGAATATTTGAACGCGCTTTGACTTCCACGAAAATTATTACGTTGTCAATCTGCGCGATTATGTCAATTTCCGCCGACCGAATCCGAAAATTCCTCGCGATAATCGCATAACCTTTATCCTCAAGAAATTTTGCCGCGCAGTCCTCGCCGAATTTACCTGCGACAGTATTTTTCACAGCTCGACGACAGCCTCAGAAATTGTTCTGCGTTCTTCGTGACGAATATGCGGCTTTGCTCCTTCGGCAGGATAGCCGACGGGGAAAACTGCAATCAATTCATAATCCTGCATTTCGGGGAAAAGCTCTTTAAGTTTGGGCGCGTCGAAGTAGCCGACCCATGTCGTACCGAGTCCCTCGTCTTGAATAGCCAACATCATATGTGTTGCAACTATCGCCGCGTCAATGTCTGCGAAATTTTTCCCGTCAAACGGGCGAACAAATGCGCCGTCCGCCTTCGCGCCGATGACAAATGCCAATGCCGCTCCGAATGTGTAATTCGTTGCCTGTTTAAGTTTGTCGAATGCCTCCGTTGATCTTATCGCCCAAATTTTGTACGGCTGAACATTTTTTGCAGTCGGAGCCGCAATCGCCGCTTTCAAAAGGCGTTCAATTTTTTCCGGCTCAATCGTCTTGTCAGTCAATTTTCTGCACGAATAACGCGCCTTTGCCAATTCCAAAAAACTCATTTTAAGTAGCTCCTTTCTTTTTAGCTTTAAGCTTTAAGCTTTAAGCTTTAAGCTGTCAGCTTTCAGGATTTGCTTTTCACTGACCACTGAACCCTGACCACTGACCACTATTTTACGTATTCTCCGCGAATATCTTCAGTGGGCGGCGGAATCGGATAATCGCCGCTGAAACAAGCCGTGCAAATCGGCAACCCGCCCGCCATTTCATCAAGACAACCCAAAGGCAAATAACCCAATGAATCCGCGCCCAAAATTTTACAAATCTCCTCAACGCTCCGATTATGCGCAATAAGTTGCTCGCGATTCGGAATGTCAATCCCAAAATAGCACGGGTGACAAAACGGCGGACTCGAAACGCGCACATGAACTTCCGCCGCGCCCGCCTCTTTTAACATAGTCACAATCTTATTGCTCGTCGTCCCGCGAACTATCGAATCATCAATCATAACAAGGCGTTTGCCCTTAACCACGTCGCGCAAAACATTCAGCTTGACTTTGACGCTCTGAACGCGGCTTGACTGTTGCGGCTTAATAAAAGTTCTGCCGACGTAAGTATTTTTGGTAAAAGCAATGCCGTAAGGAATGCCCGATTCCATAGAATAGCCGACCGCCGCCATGTTGCCCGATTCGGGAACGCCGACAACCAAATCCGCCTCAACGGGATGAATTCGCGCCAAAAGTTTCCCCGCAATAATTCTGGAACGCGTAACGCTCATTCCGTCAAAAGTTGTATCGGGGCGGCAAAAATAAATATACTCGAAAACACATCGCGCAGTTTTTTCTTTCGGCAAGGCAAGTTCCATATTCGATTCAATTCTGCCGTTCTGAAAAATCGTAACGACTTCGCCCGGCTCAATGTCGCGAATAAATTCGGCGTCAATCGTCTCAAGCGCACACGTCTCCGAAGTTATGATATAAGCACTGCCGAGCTTGCCGAGAACCAACGGTCGAAATCCCCAAGGGTCGCGGGCACCGATTAATTTTTTCGGGCTTGCAATAACCAATGAATAGGAGCCTTGAACTTTCTTTAAAGCTCGAACAGTCGCTTCTTGAACCGAACGGGATTTAACACGTTCGCGGGCAATGTGATAAGCAATGGTCTCGGTGTCGGTTGTCGTTTGGAAAATCGCGCCGCCCGCCGCCAATTCGCGTCGAAGTCTCGGAGCATTAACAAGATTGCCGTTATGCGCCAGCATAAGAGTTCCTTTAATGTAGGCAAGGACAAGCGGTTGAGAATTTTCACGAGTGGACGCGCCCGCCGTCGAATAGCGCACATGCCCCACGCCCAAATTGCCGTCCAGCATGGCGATATTTTCTGCGTTGAAAACTTTATTGACGCGCCCCAAATCCTTATGACAAAAAACTTTGTCGTTTCTGATTGCCGTATCAGTAACAGCAATACCCGCGCTCTCCTGCCCGCGATGTTGCAAGGCATAAAGTCCGTAGTAAATTGTCGTCGCCACGTCGCCGCCGTCTAAATCGTACATGCCGAAGACGCCGCACGATTCGCCTGACGAAGTCATTCCGAAATCCAATGCCGCCACCCCTTTTGAAAGCAATTAGGAATTAGGAATGCAGAATTAGGAATGAAAAACCGGTACCTGATTCCTAATCTCTGTTGTTATTTTACACCGCAATTATATTCAAGCGTTTTATCTTTGTCAAAAAAGTTTATCTGTCGAAAGTGCAATCGAGGCAAAATTTTTAAGAACGGTTAATGTTTCTTGCGATATACTAATCGGGCAACACGAATTGATTTTTGCTCAAATTATAAGGAGGAATTTTTTATGAAGGCTTTAAAAATTTTTGCGATGGCTTTGCTGATGATTTTTATCGCGCAGGGCAGAACTTTTGCCGAGATGCCCGAAATTTCGGCGGGCGAAACTTATTTCGATATATCGAAGGGCGTTTACGTTTTGAAAGGCAATGTTTACGTCGCGACGAACAATCACGGATTCAGAGCGACGATTACGGCGGACGAGGCTCAAGTCAGCGTCGTTAAGCAAAAGTGTTGGGCGACGGGCAATGTCAAGCTCGCGCAGGAAAATATAATTTTCAGTTGCGACCGCGCTTATTTGCAATGGCAAACACGAACCGCCGAAGTTACCGGCAACGTTAAGTTTAAAAACAAAAAGAGTGTCGCGATAAACTCGGACACTGCAATTTTTAACTGGAAAGAGAAAATCGTCGATTTCTACGGCAAAGTTACACTGAACGGCGAAGAGTTTCAACACGTCAAATATAACATTGTTGAGGACAGAATTTTGTCACGCGATAAAACTTTCAACGCGCCCAATATTACGATTCCCAATGTCGACGGAAATTAATTTCTTAGTCTGAAAGTCTGAATGGCTTTTTGTAAATCGTCAGCCATATCTGCGAGTTGACGACTGGACGAGGCGATTTCCTGCGTCGAAGTCGAAAGTTCCTGCGTCGTCGAAGAAATAGCCTCCGTTTGACTGGAAAATTTAATTGCAACTTCATTGATAAGCTTAACCGAGTCGATAATTTGAGAGTTACCGGACTCGGCTTTTTTTATGGCGTCGGTCGTCATGTTGATTTTATCGCTCAGCGCGTCAATATTCTTAACGATTTCGCGGAAAGCACTGCCCGCCTCGCCGACTGCTTGAACGCTTGCTTTAGTCAAATCGGTGCCGACGCTCATAGATTGAACTGCCTTTTCTGTCTGGTCTTGCACGTCGAAAATCAATTTATGAATTTCGCTCGCCGCCAAAGCCGATTGTTCGGCAAGTTTACGAACTTCTTCTGCGACGACTGCAAAGCCTCTGCCGTGTTCGCCCGCGTGTGACGCCTCGATAGCCGCATTCAATGCAAGCAAATTCGTTTGCTCGGCTATGCCCGAAATTGTTCCGACAATATCGCCGATTTTGCTTGAGTACTCGCCGAGCAATTTTATAATCTCCGACGATTCTTGAACGGAAACGCGCAGGGATTCCATACTCTCGACAGCCTTGCCGACGGTTACTTCACCGGTCTCCGCATTTTTCAAAGCAACGTTTGACGCATTGGCGACGCCGCCCGAATTCTCCGCAATGACTTGCAACAGTTGGCGCATGTTGTTTACTTCTTCATTCGCGGCACCGACCGCCTTTTGTTGCCCGATAGTCTCGCTTGCAAATTCGCTGACGGCTCCCGAAATTTGATTTGCCGCCGCCGCAGAATTTTTGGCGTTGTCATTTAAAATTTCGGCGGATTGTGAAAGGCTGACTGCATTCATACTCGCCTTATGGAAAAAGTCATTAAGTTTATCGGTCATCGCCTCGAAGGCGGCAGCGACATTTCCCAATTCGTCCTTCGATTCGACGGGCACGGCTTTTAATGACAAGTTACCTTTAGAAATTTCGTCCGCCGCATGATTAATCGTCAAAATCGGTTTGACTGCGCCGTTTGCAATCAAATTCGCAATGACAAGGATAATCAAAAGAATAACCGCAAACATGATGCCCATAATCGTAGCTTCGTTTATGGCGTGTTCCTCAACTATGCTGTAAGGTCTGAGCGTCGCAATAATCCAATCGGTTTGCGGCTCGCGTTCGCAACTCACAAGTTTTTTCTCGCCGTCAATTACTATCTCAAAAATTTGTCGTTCGCCGCTGCGAGCCTTGCCGATAAATTCGTATTTGCTCATGTCAATGCGGTCTTCTTCTTTTTCGATTTTCAATTTGGAGTGCGCAACCAATTTGCCGTTGTTCTCGAAAATAGCCAGTTCCGTTTCATCGTTTGCGGAGGCTCTCAAGAGGTCTGCCAACACGGCGATATTATAATTGCGCTGAATCATGCCGATAACTTTTCCGTCCGAAGTTTTAACGGGCACTTCGATAACGGTAATGGCTTTGCCCGAAGTCGCGCTTACTACAACTTCAGAAACGGATTCGCGACCTTGCATAGCCGCTTGAAAATAATCGCGGGCTTTCAGATTGACGAGTTTGGCTTCGTCACTGCGCACGAGTTGTTGACCGTCATTGCCCGTTATGACGATATTGCTTCCGTCCATAAAAAGGGAATTGGCATTTTGAACAAGTGCTTTCATGTTCGGATTGCGATTTTCTGGCGGCACCGTCAAATATTCCTGCACGGAAGGATTCGCCGCCAAAAGTCTCAATGCCGTAAAGTTATTGCTCATCATCGCGGCGATTTCTTTTTCAATCAGCTCGTTGGTAACTTTCAATTCGTGTTCGGCGAATTCAAACGCGGAATTGACGGTGTTATAGGAAGTGTATGCCATCGTTATAAGCAAAGGCAACATGCCTATCAATACTAACAAGAAAATCAATTTGGATTTAATACTGCTCAGAAAACTCATGGCAACACAACCTTTCATTAATTTACAGAGGAAAATTGGTATAATTTCTAAAGCGATATTCTACGCTTATTTTATGAAAAGACGCTGTGTAAATTTGCTATCTTTCATCGGGCATAACCGATTCCAAAGATTTTATGGCAACTTCAATCATGGAATCATCGGGTTCGCGGGTTGTGAGATATTGCAGCCAAAGCCCCGGCAACGTCGCGAGTTTTATAAATGAATTTTCCGACCGCGCAGAGAATCTGATTATCTCGTAGGAAATGCCCGCCACCAACGGCAATAAAATTATTCGCGAAAGAATTCTTATCCACAGTTCGGGCCAGCCCAAAAAGGCAAATACGAAAATACTGACGATCATAACGATTAATAAAAATGCGGTTCCGCATCTCGGATGGAGGCGCGGGAATTTTTTTACGTTCTCGACCGTCAACGGTAAATCCGCCTCGTAGCAGAAAATTGTTTTATGTTCCGCGCCGTGATATTGGAAAACTCGTTGAATGTCTTTCATTTGCGAGATTGCGAACAGATAAGCCAAAAAAATTATCAGTCGCAAAAATCCTTCCGCCAAATTTAAAATTATCGGGTCGTCAGTCAGCGTATGAAAAATTTTCGCGGCGGAAGTCGGTATCGCTATAAACAATACGCAAGCCAAACCGATTGCCAAAATTATTGTGCCGATTAATTCTTTGTCGGTTAATTGTTTTTCTTCTTCGCCTGCCGCCTGCGCGGAAAATGATAATGACTTCATGCCGAGAATCAGCGATTCAAAAAGTGTCACCGCGCCGCGCAGAAAAGGCAATTTTAAAATCGGAAAACGCTCCGTTATCGAAATGACGTTTTTGATTTGAACGTTGATATTTCCGTCGGGTTCGCGGACGGCTGTAGCGACTTTGCCGAAGCCGCGCATCATGACGCCTTCAATAATCGCCTGCCCGCCGACCAATGGTTTATTCATAAAAAATCTGCTCCCTGTTCCCTAATCCCTAATACCTAAACGAAAAACAGGCAAGGCGATTGCTCACCCTGCCCGATAAAATTTCAGCTCAACCTTTTTTATAACGTTTGTTGAATTTCTCAATGCGACCGCCCGCTTTAACATCGCGCTGACGACCCGTGAAGAACGGATGACATTTGGAGCAAACGTCGACGCGCAATTCTTTTTTCGTAGAGCCGGTTTTAAAAGTATTGCCGCAACCGCAAGTAACAGTTGCCTCGAAGTATTGCGGATGAATTTTTTCCTTCATGCAGGGCACCTCCTTTGAAAGTAAAACAGTTGACGCAAAAACTGCGCAGGGTGTATTATACGCGCTGTGATTTTTTATTGCAAGTTTTTTGTTGGCAGGAAACAAAGGAGAAATTCTTAAATGGCATATGACAGTTATCATTGCAGCGTTTGCGGACGGCGTATCAAAATTCAGAACCGTACCGATATGCCCGTCCTCGATCCCAATACGGGTTTCGGCATTTGCAAAAGCTGTATCAAAAATATTTATCACTTTATCGAAGAAGAAGAAGGACACCACGCGCATAAGAGCAAGAAAAATTTTAATAATGCGCTCGGCGAACTTTTGGCGAAGAATAAACCGCATGTCATAAAAAAATATCTTGACGAGTTTATCATTTTGCAGGAGCGGGCAAAGAAAATTTTATCGGTTGCGGCTTACAATCACTATAAGCGCATGAAATACGATTTGGATAATGTCGGCGGCGACGAGGAAATTGATAAATCGAACGTAATCATTCTGGGCCCGACGGGTTGCGGTAAGACGGCTATGTTAAGTCACCTGTCGAAACTTTTGGATATACCGTTCGCCGTGACGGACGCCTCAAGCTTGACGGAAGCGGGCTTTGTCGGCGCGGACGTGGAAGTTGCCGTAAGAAATCTTTACTACGCGGCGGGCATGGACATTGAGAAAACCGAACACGGGATAATTTATCTTGACGAATTCGATAAGATTGCCCGCAAGTCGGGCGCGAATAATTCTATAACTGCCGACCCCGGACATGAAGGCGTTCAGCAAGGACTTTTAAAAATGTTGGAAGGCAGTGTCGTCGAATTCACCGAACGCGGGCAACGTAAGCACCCCGAAGCTCCGACGATTAAAGTTGACACGAAAAATATTTTGTTTATTGTCGGCGGGGCATTCGTCGGTATAGAAAAAATTATTGAGAAAAGAGTTAAGAAGGGCGATTCGGCTATCGGATTCGGTTCGGAAGTTCCGTCGAAAGAAGATACCGATAAAAAATTCAACGAGCTGATTCATCAAGTGCGCCCCGAAGATTTAATGAAGTATGGAATTATCCCCGAAATTATCGGTCGCTTGCCCGTCATTTGTACGCTTGAGACTTTGGACGAAGACGCGCTGTTAAGAATTTTAACCGAGCCGAAAAATGCGCCCGTCAAGCAGTACGAAAAACTTTTGGCAATGGATAATGTCAAGTTGGAATTTGAGGAAGAGGCACTTCGGCAGGTCGCGAAAATGGCAATAGATCGCAAGACGGGAGCGCGTTCGCTTAAAGGAATTATCGAAGATGTAATGTTAGATGTCATGTTTGAGATTCCGAAATCAAACGAGTCGCGCAGAGTAGTCGTAACGGAGGCTTGCATAAAAGGCGAAGAGCCGCCCAAAATTTTACCGCTTGAAGAAGTCAATCTGTCTAAGGAGACAGCATGAACGTTCCGGCGGCAGATTTTGCGATAATCGGCGGGTCAGGGACGCTCAGCAGTAACTTTCCGAAAAATTTTTCTGACGTTGAGATTTCGGCTGATAATTTATTTTTCGAGACGCCTTACGGGAAAAGTCCTGCGTTCAGACTGTGCGAAATCGGCGGTAAAAGATTTTTGACTTGCAAAATGCACGGTTGGAGGAGCGGAGTTACTCGCGCAGATTCTTCGCGGCAAATTTTTTGGACGTTCAGAGAAGCGGGCGTTAAGAAAATTTTATCGGAGTGCGGAGTCGGCACGGTTAATCATTTGCTCAATCCCCGCGATTTGATGATTCCCGATGATTACCTTGACTTATCGACGCGCAAAGACGTACAACTTGACGGGCGATATTTGCTGATAATGCGCGAGGCACT
>JAFZIQ010000120.1 GCA_017554285.1 Selenomonadaceae bacterium | reverse complement strand
TGAAAAAAATCCCCTTCCTGTCGCTCGCAAGTCAAACGGTGATTGTTAATCAGGCAATTCTCCTGGCTCCGGGTCTTAGCTGTCTGCGCCTTCTCAGGACAGCTTTTAGCTTTCAGCTTCGAGCTTTCAGGTTTTTCTCCTTAAAGCTTAAAGCTTACACCTTAAAGCTTAATTCCCAATGACATAATTGCAGAATCGCTCGCCGTTACAGTGACGGGATCGCTTCGGCTTATACCGAATTCCTTATTGAGGCTCGCGCCACCTGATTCAATCCGTATTCAATTTTCAACGCGCATATAATCTTACAAATCGCCGCGTTTGTCAATAAAAATTTTCCGCGCAGATTGACAGCGATAAAATTTTTATGTTAGACTTTGCAAACTGTTGAGGCGTTCCTCTGCGTGCGGGCATGAACGTCGGACAAAGATAGGAGGACTTTAAATTGAATATCATTGAACTTTTGGAGAAAGAACAACTTCGCGATAACATTCCGCAATTTGCGCCCGGTGATACCGTTCGAGTTCACGCGAAAATAGTCGAAGGCAATCGCGAACGTATTCAGGTTTTTGAAGGCGTAGTTATCGGTCGTCAAGGCAGCGGCGTCCGCGAAATGTTCACCGTCCGCAGAATTTCTTACGGCGTCGGCGTCGAAAGAATTTTCCCTGTGCATTCGCCTCGCGTCGATAAAATTGAAGTCGTTCGTCGCGGCAAGGTTCGTCGTGCAAAACTTTATTACTTGCGCAAACTCACGGGTAAGGCGGCACGTATTAAGGAAAAGAAACAGAAATAATTTCGAGCGAAAATTTTTAAGGCAGTCGCAAAATAATTTGCACTGTCTTTTTTAGTTTTCATGTAAAATTTCCTTGCACTTTGCTATAATAGCCAAAATTTTTTTGAGGGGTTAAGGAATGGGAAGAAATATAACGCCGACGGTTGAAGGCGGCTTGCTGGTAGCGATAACCGTAATTTTGGGACTCGTAACGGTTTATGTGCCGCTAATCGGAATGTTGGTTGAATTTTTCTGCGCGGTGCCGTTGGCAGTCTTGACGGCGCGTCAGGGCGCGGGCAAGGGCTTTACCGCGCTCGTCGTGACATTTATTTTATTGTCAATGTTAATCAGCCCGATACTCGCCGTAAGACTCGCATTGAGTTTCGGAATTTGCGGAGTGGCTTTGGGTTGGTTAGTAAGAAAAAATTTCGATGCCGTAAGAATTTTTTTCATAACGCTGGTAGTTTCATCAGCCGCGCAGATTTTATCGTTCGGATTACTAATCGTCGTCATGGACGTAAATGTAATCGATACTCAAATTGAAATGGTGCGCGAATCGTTTGAGGAATCGTTCAAACTTTATGAAGATATGGGCGTCGGACAAGAACAAATCGCCGAAGCCAAATCGCAAGTCGAGCCGGCATTGGAAATTTTGGTGTTACTGATGCCTACGTTGATAATGTTGACGGCTCTGATAAATGCGACGGCAGTTTATTTAACGGCGCAATGGATTTTCCCAAAATTGCAAATGAAAATCCCGAAGTTACCGCCCTTCGCCGAATGGAAATTGCCTTCGCTGTTTTTCTATACGACGATATTCGGAGCACTCGGACTTTATTGGGGCTTCACTCGCGACTGGGTAGGGATTTACGAAATATCTTTGAACCTTTTGATAGTCTCGGCGATAATCGGATTGATTCAAGGGTTTTCGTTGCTGTCGTTTATCTTCGACCGCTATAAATTTTCAAAACTCGTTCGGCAAATTATATATGTGGTTCTGATTCTGAACATGTTTTTATTGCAAATCGTGGCGATAACGGGCTTAATCGATATGGTATTCGATTACAGGAAAAAAATTTTTAACAGGAGGGAATGAGGTGCCTAAAAATAATTGTTCGTCGTCGGAGAATCATGAAGTGCCGAGAAATTTATCGGCACTGCCGGATATTGTAATAAATTTGGCGGTAATGTCGGTAATGGTCGTTATAATCACTCAGTACAACAGACTTTTGGGCGTAATGGCATTTTTGGTTTGGGCAATGCTGGTTTGTTTTGCTTACGTTCGGCATAAGGACAGGAAGAAAAAATTCAGAGACTACGCCGAAAATGTCATAGGTAATTTCAATGACATGATGTATTACGCCATGACGAAATTGCCCGAAGGAATAATCGTTGTGGACGACGGCGGGCGGCTTCAATGGTGTAATTCAATCATGCAGGGATTCGCGGAAGTGATTCCTCAACAAGGCATGGACATTGAGGAATTTTGGGAAGGCTTGATACCTCAGGAAATATTATCGCTCGCGCCAGCCGGTAATGAACCTGCTCCGATGGAGGGCGAATATCGGATTAAATCTTTGCGACACAGTACGAATTCGGACGGCAAAGTCGAAGAATTTTACAGGCATTTTTTAATCAGGTATCGGCACCTTAAGGCTAACGAAGATTATTCGCGAATGGTCGTATTGTTTGCTCACGAAATTACGCTGTATGAAGATTTGAAAATCGAATATGCGCGAAGTCGGACGGCTATAATTTATGTGCAGGTTGATAATTATGATGAAGTTATGCAGGGACTCAGCGAGGCGGAAAAAACTTCGTTAATATTATCGGTCAGCGAAATTTTGGAAGAGTGGGTAGCGTCATTGGCGGGCTTTATGCGGCGAGTATCGAACGATTTATTTGTCGTGGTATTGGAGCGGCGAGCCTTAGACTTGGCGATAGAAAAAAAATTTATCGTGCTCGATAAGGTCAGGCAACTCGTCAATAAACACCAACTGCAAGTAACGTTATCAATGGGCGCGTCAGCCGCCGATAAACCTTCAGCCGAACAATCCATAGGCGAATTGGGTACAAAGGCAATGGCGGGTTTAAATTTGGCATTGGCACGCGGCGGAGATCAAGTTGCAGTCAATTTGGGCGATAAAATGCAATTCTTCGGCGGACGTGCAAAGGCGGTTGAAAGAAATACTCGCGTAAAAGCTCGCGTCATGGCGAATTCTATTCGCGATACTATGGAGGCGGCGGACGAAATTTTTATCATGGGTCATACCCGCGAAGATTATGACGCCTTCGGAGCGGCGGTCGGTGTCGCGCTTATGGCAAGGAATTTGAATAAGCCGACGCATATTGTCTTGAGCACTTGGCTTGACAGCGTTGAGAAAATTATCGAACACCTCGACAAGGACGAAAATTATAAAAATCTGTTCGTCAGCGCGAACGAAGTCACTTTATCCGCCGCGATTGAGCCGTTATTGGTTGTCGTCGATACTTTTATTCCAAAACTCGTTGCCGCGCCGTCGTTGCTTGATAAAATTAAAAAAGTTATTGTTATCGACCATCATCGTCGCAGCGAATACACGATTAAAAATCCTGCGATAGCTTATCTGGAACCGGGTTCAAGTTCAACTTGCGAAATGGTTACGGAACTTCTGATGTATTTTGATGAGAAAATGCGAATCGGGAAATTGGCGGCGACGGCGATTTATTCCGGTATGGTTGTCGACACGAAAAATTTTTCGATAAATGTGGGCGCGAGAACTTTTGAGGCGGCGGCTTATCTGCGCAGGAGCGGAGCCGACCCCGTAGTTGTGAATTATCTTTTCAAGTCGGATTACGAAACAACAATATCGCTTGCCAAAACGAAGGCGCAATCTGAATATTATGAAGGCGGCTTGGTCGTCTCTTACATTGATAAAATTATTCCGAACGTTCAAGCAATCGCGGGACAAGCGGCTGATTCGTTATTGCGGGTTGAAGGCGTTCGCATGACGATTATTCTTTTCCAGATTAAAAATGATACTGTCGGGATAAGTGCGCGGTCGAGCGGCGATTTGAATGTTCAAGTCATTATGGAACAGTACGGCGGCGGCGGTCATCAAAACGTTGCGGGTGCGCAGGTTAAAAACGTCCCGATTCTTGAGTTGAAAAAATCTGTCGTCGAGGCGGCAAGAAATTACATTGCCGAGACCGATAAAACCTTAAGCAAATAAAAAAACTCCGACCTCGTTTTGAAGTCGGAGAATTTTTTTGTTTAAACCTCGACGATAATGGGAAGAATCATCGGGCGGCGGCGCGTCTGCTCGAAAAGAAATTGCGCCAATGCGTCTCGAATACTAAGTTTTATCGTGAGCCAATCGGTAATCTGTTCTTCTTTACAGCGTTTGAGAACGTGAAAAACGCGACTTCGCGCATCGTCCATAAGTTGTTCGGATTCTCGGACGTAAACAAAGCCGCGCGATACAATATCCGGACCGGAAATAATTCTGCCCGAAAGTCGATTCATCGTTACCACGACAATTAAAATCCCGTCTTGAGAAAGTTGACGGCGGTCGCGCAGGACAATATTGCCAACGTCGCCGACGCCCAATCCGTCAACCATTATGACGCCCGCATTAATACGCCCCGCAATTTTGCCGCTGTCGCGAGTCAATTCTATAACTGTACCGTTTTCGCCGACTAAAATATTTTCGCGGTTCATGCCCATTTCCTCAGCAAGTTTGGCGTGCGCAAATAAATGATGAAGTTCGCCGTGCACGGGCATAAAAAATTTAGGCTTAACCAAATTGTGAATCAAGCGCAATTCGTCGCGGGCGGCGTGTCCCGAAACGTGAATTCCTTCTTCGCGGCGGTGAACCACATTTGCTCCGAGCCTCAAAAGATTGTCGACAGTTTTGGCAACGAGTTTTTCATTACCGGGAATCGGCGTGGCAGAAATTATGACGGTATCGCCGGGAATAATATCAACTTGCCTGTGGTCGCTCATTGCCATTCGAGTCAAAGCACTCATAGGTTCGCCCTGACTGCCCGTCGTGATAATCACAATTTTATTCGCGGGGTAATTTCTTATGTCTTCAATGTCAATGATTGTACCTTCGGGCGCGTGAATGTAGCCAAGCTCAAGAGAAATGTTTACGACGTTTACCATACTCCGTCCCAAAATCGCAACGCGTCGACGATAGCGAATTGCCGTATCAATCGCCTGTTGAATTCTGTGGACGTTCGAGGAAAAAGTCGCGACGATAATTCTGCCGTTCGCATTTTGAAATTCGCGATTAAAAGCCGCGCCGACTGTCCGTTCGCTGGGAGTATGCCCTTCCTTTTCCGAATTCGTAGAATCAGCCATTAACAAAAGGACTCCGCGTTGTCCCAAATCCGCAAAGCGGCGGAAGTCAGTCATTTTGCCGTCAATCGGCGTGTAATCCAATTTGAAGTCGCCCGTATGTACAATCATTCCGACGGGCGTTTTAATCGACAAGCCGACCGAATCGGGGATTGAGTGATTCACGCGAATAAATCCGACGCTGAAACAACCTATCATTACGATTTCGCCGCTCGAAACTGCGCGGAGATTTTTACATTCGACGCCGTCTTCTTTAAGCCGACCGGATAAAATGCCGAGAGTTAATCTTGTACCGTAGACAGGAACAGTAAGATGTTTCAAAATGTAGGGCAACGCGCCGATGTGATCTTCGTGTCCGTGCGTGAGGATTATTGCCTTCAAGCAATTTTTATTTTCCAAGACGTAGGAAATATCGGGGATAACGAGGTCGATACCGAGCATATCGTTTTCGGGGAACATAAGTCCCGCATCAATCATAATCATTTCGTCGCCGTAGCGGATAATCGTCATATTCTTGCCGATTTCACCGAGTCCGCCCAGCGGAATTATTCTTAATTTGTTTTCGTTTCGCTGGTCATTTCTCAAATATAGCTCCTCCTTGTGTTAAAAAATTTTTCCGAACTCTAAACGCTTTAGGCATTGTATCAAATCGATTAAGGCAATGCAATTTTAATTTTGTTTATGGTAAAATTAGCGGCAGGAGATTTTGCTTGAAAAGTTTTTCTGCGCGGGTTATATTTTAAGCACATTAATTTTTTGGAGTGATTCACATGGTGAAAATCAAGGCGGTTAAACTTTTCGACGGCGGTTTTATGATGAAATCGTTTGCTTGCGGCGGCGGCTTGCCCGAAGGTTCGATTAAAGAGGAAAAACTTCGTTCAAGCTTGCAAAACTTTGTTATCGACACGGGCGACGAAATTATTTTGGTCGATACGGGCTTTCCGGCAGAGGAAGAATTCCCTGTAACCAAAGACTCCGTGATTACTTTCGGCGACAAGATTGCCGATTACGTTGAGGCATTGAAGGCGGCAGGTTACGAACCCGCGCAGGTTTCAAAAATTCTCGTCACGCATAAACACCCCGACCATACCGGCGAACTCCGTCAATTCCCGAACGCCAAAATTTATATCTCGCGCATTGAGGCGGACGATATGAAATTGACGGGCGATAACGTCGTGCGCGTCGACTTCACCGACGGAGCCTATAAAAATTTCTCTGCCTGTCAAAAAATTGCCGACGGCGTTTATTATATCTTCGCGCCCGGTCACACGAAAGGCAACAGTATCGTTATCGTCGAATCGGGCGATAAATTTTTTATGATTCACGGCGACGTTACCTATACCGACGAGGCGTTGATTGAAAATAAGTTATCGGTCGTCTTCGAGGATTTGTCCGCCGCTCGCGATACACTTTCCAAAGTTCGCGCCTTCATCAAGGAAAATAAAACGGTTTATCTTTCGACGCATACGCCGCTCGGTTATGAAAATCTTGACTCCGAAAAAATTATGACACTCCCCGACGTTGAAGAAGTTACCATAGAAAATAAAGTTGCCGAGCCTGAAAAAGTCGAAGGAACAAAATGGGTTTGCAGTGTTTGCGGCTACGAACACATTGGCGACGAACCGCCCGAATTTTGTCCGCGTTGCAAGCAACCCAAATCCGCTTTCAAAAAGAAATAATCTGTGCCGAAAAATTTTTCTCCCTTGCAAAATGCAGGGGATTTTTTTATGAAAAATGTTTGAATAACCTGCGTTGCGTGATATAATTGCGGCGAAAAAAATTTGGAGTGATAAAAATGTTCGGAATAGGCGCGGGAGAATTCATAGTAATATTAATCGTCGGGCTGATAGTATTCGGACCCGGTAAACTTCCCGAAGTCGGGCGGGCACTCGGTAAAGGCTTGCGCGAATTCAGAAAAGCACAGGCGGCACTTTCGCAGACGCTTAACGAAGTCGATATATCCGAAAAAAAATCTTCGCCTGTCGAAAAACCTGCGGAAGATAAAAAATCCGTAACAGCCGACGACGTTATAAACTTGGCTAAAGAAAGACCGATTGTCAAGGAGAATAATAATGAAAAAATTTTTAACGGCATTCCTCACGACGCTGCTGCTGTCGACGCCTACGCAAGCATTGCCGGTTCAAGAAGCAGTTCAAACGGCGTTGACAAACAATCCTAACCTGCAACGAACGGAGCAATCAATCCTTGTCGCCGAAGAATCATTAAAATCTGCGCGGGGCAAAAAAGGAGTTTCGATAAGCGCGTCCGGCAATGTAAATGCAAGCAAAAGCGAAGGCGTTGACTTATCCGAGCGAGCCTCGACGGGATTAAGCGCGTCGCTCCCGTTATATTCGGGAAAAAGGCTTGAGACGGCGATAAAATATGCGGAACTCGGAATCGAAGTTTCAAAGTTGGATTTCATACAGGCGCAGGACGATTTGATTTACAAAGTGGTAACGGCTTATGTCAACGCGCTTGAAAATTTGGCAACGTCGAAAGTCGATTTGGAGACCGAAAAAAATTTGGCGGAGCATGAAAAAATGATAGCCGCGCAGTTCAATGCGGGAGCCAAAGCCAAAATCGATTTACTTCGTGCACAAGTTGAAACCAGTAACGCTTTGCAAAATGCCGCCCGTTCACATGCCGCTTACGAAGTCGCGCTGACGAATTTAGCCGCGCTTATGTCGACGGATTCAATCGTGAGCTTGACTGTTGAAGATTTTGATACCCGCTTGGAACTCGGCGAAATTGAAAATTATTTGACAGAGGCGTTTGAAAATCGTTGCAGTTTAAAGGCGGACGCTTTGAAAATCGAACAGGGCGAACTCAACGTAGTAAGTGCAAAGTCGGGCTGGTTGCCTAATGTCAATGCAAATGTGGGAACGGATTTAAGTGCGGCATCAGACCGTTGGCATATAACGCCCGATGCTTCGGCGGGAGTTTCTGCCTCGTGGAATATTTTTTGACAGCGGAGTTACACGTGCGGCGGTTGAATCGGCAAAAGTCGAAGTCGAGCGGCTCAAATTGGCAATGGATTCAGATTTGGACAGCGTTCAAGAATCGGTCGTTACGGCGCATAAAAATTTGAGAATCGCGCTCCTGCGCTTGACGACGACTCAAAAGGCAGTTGAACTTGCCGAAGAAGAACGTTACATTGCTACGGAAAAATACAATGCGGGCGAAGGAATTCTGCTTGATATTTTGGACGCGGAAGTTGCTCTTTCGACGGCTAAAAAAAATAATGTCAGTGCAAGATATGACGTGGCGCGATACAGTTTTGATTTGGCGCACGCAATCGGCGACACGTTAAAAGCAATTAGGGATTAGGAGTTAGGGAATAGGGATTAGGAATGAAATGGAAAATTTTAATCGCGATTGTCTTGATAATCGGAGCGGCGGCAGGCTACTATTTTTATAACGAGACAATCGAGACCAACGTCGTTAAAACTTACGAGACAAGCAAAGTTATTCGCAACGATTTGATTAAAACGGTATCGGCAACGGGAACCGTTCAGCCGCGAGACAGCGTCGAAGTCAGCGGCAAAGTCACTGCGCGAATCAAGGAAGTTTTGGTTGAAGAAAATGATCACGTTACGGCGGGGCAAGTCGTAGCGATTCTGGACGGCAAAGATTATGAGGCAAAACTCGACCAAGCCAACTTCACATTGACAAATGCCCGTCAAAAATTGGAACGGACGGAGCGACTTTATAAAATCGGCGCGAAGTCATTGGCGGAATTGGAAGATGCGAAATACGAATACGACCGCGCAAAATCAGCCGTTGAACTTGCGGAAGACGACGTTAATCAAACCGTCATAACCGCACCTATGGACGGCGTTGTTGTCGGCGAGCCGAAAACTCCCGGCACAATGGCGGTACAAGGCTCGACGAATCCGACCGTTATAATGCGCATTGCCGATTTGAGCGAGAAACTCGTTAAAGCCAAAGTCGACGAGACGGATATTGGCAGTGTCAAAGTCGGCGAGCGTGCGACTTTTACGGTTGACGCTTACCCCGATAAAACTTTCCGCGCAGAGGTTACGAAAATTTCTCAAACCGATGTATCCAATTCATGGGATACAAATAATTCGACGAGTTCAAGCTCAAACAACGCCGTTATTTATTACTACGTGACTTTTGCCGCGCCCGATGAAGAAAATCTTTTACTGCCCGCAATGACGGCGCGTCTGGATATTATCGTCGGGCAAGTTCACGATGCCTTATGCGTTCCGATTGCCGCGCTTAAGACTGACGCGCAAGGTTCCTACGTCGAAAGAATCACTAAGGACGCGCAGGGCAAAGACGTTGCCGAAAAAGTTTATATCACAGTCGGACTTTACGGCGAAGAATTTGTTGAAGTCACGGGCGGCGATTTGAATCCCGGCGATGACGTTTCCACGACTTACAAAGCTGAAACCAAAAAAGTTTCCGGCGGTATGGGCGGTATGGGAGGCGGTCACCGTATGGGAGGGCCTCCGCCCATGTAAAATTTCAAAAGCCCCGAAGATTCTTCGAGGCTTAATTTTTTTTGTCCGGAAAACTCTAAAGCCCCGAAGTTTCCTTCGAGGCTGTTAATTTCTTTTTTATGGAGCCGGCTAAGGGACTCGAACCTTCGACCTGCGCATTACGAATGCGCTGCTCTACCAACTGAGCTAAGCCGGCAGTTGAATAAATTCAACGCGCTAATTTATACCATTTTAATTGCCGCCTGTCAAGGAAATTTTTATCCGATAAATTCTTCGGGGCGTTCGTTCAAAATTTTATGTCGCCACAACAAAATTTTAACGATTCTCTCTGCCGCGTGTCCGTCGCCGTAAGGACTGCGAGCCTCCGCCATTTTCTTATATTCAGCCGCGTCCGTGAGTAAAAGTTTCGCCGCGCCGTAAACATTTTCTCGATTCGTGCCGATTAATTTAACCGTTCCCGCCTCCAATGCTTCGGGACGTTCGGTTGTATCGCGCAAAACCAAGACGGGCTTGCCGAGCGCGGGAGCTTCTTCCTGTACGCCGCCCGAATCAGTCAGAATCAAAGTCGCCTTGTTCATCAGATTTGCAAACGGTTCATAATCGAGTGGGTCGATTAAACAAACTCTTTCAAGCCCGCCGAGTTCTTCATTGACGACTTCGCGGACTTTGGGATTCTTATGAACAGGGAAAATTATTTCAACGTCGGAAAATTCTTCAACCAAAGCTTTTAAAGCCTTATAAACTTGTCGGAGCGGCTCGCCCAAATTTTCTCGGCGATGCGTCGTAACCAGAATAATTCTTTTATCGGTGTCGAAGTCGGGGAATTTGAAATCTGCGCGGACGGTTTTAAAAAGCGCGTCGATAACCGTATTGCCCGTGACGAAAATTTTATCGGCGTCGACGCCTTCGCGCAGGAGATTTTCTTTGGCGGTCGGAGTCGGAGCAAAATTTAAATCGGCAAGCGAGCCTGTCAAACGTCTGTTCATTTCTTCGGGATAAGGAGAAAATTTATTCTGCGTCCTCAAGCCCGCCTCGACGTGTCCGACTTCTATTTTATGATAAAAAGCCGCCAATGCGCCTGCAAAAGTCGTGGTAGTATCGCCGTGAACTAAAATAACGTCGGGCATTGCCTCGCGCAAAACTTTATCCAAACCCAAAAGTGCTCGGCTCGTTATATCAAAGAGCGTCTGCCCTTCCGACATGATATTTAAATCAAAATTCGGGCGAATGTCGAAGAGTCTCAAGACTTGGTCGAGCATTTCCCGATGTTGCGCCGTAACTGCGACTGTCGATTCAACTTCGGGATACTTGCGCAATTCCAAAACGACCGGAGCCATTTTGATTGCTTCGGGGCGCGTGCCGAATATCGACATGACTTTTAATTTTTTCATGACTGTCACCTTGTTTAGGGATTAGGGTTAGGGAACAGATTTTGCTGTTCCCTAGTCCCTCATATTCAATTTGCCGGGCGGGCTATGCCCAATTTTCTTACGCCGTAAATAATCGCCGCGACGACAACCAATAAAATCAATGCGGCGATTTGCCGACTGACTGCCGTTAAAGCTATCGCGCTCAATCCGAAAAGCGCACTTATCAAATACATTAACAAAACCGCTTGACATTGCGTGAATCCGACGCTTAAAAGTCTGTGGTGGAGATGTCCTTTATCGGGTTTGAAAATCGGAACGCCGCCGCGTAATCTTCTTACGATTGCAAAGGTTGTATCCAAAATCGGCAAGCCCAATGCGAAAATCGGAACGATAAGCGCGATTGTCGCCACGCTTTTAACCGCGCCCGTCACAGAAATTCCTGCGAGCATAAAGCCCAAAAACATTGAGCCTGTATCGCCCATGAAAATTTTCGCGGGGTGGAAATTATATTTCAGAAAGCCGACTGCCGCGCCCGCCAATGCTGCCGTCAACACTGCGACCAAAATAAAATTCTGTTCGAGAGCGACAAGCAAAATCGTAATCGACGCTATCGACGCGACGCCCGCCGCCAAACCGTCCAGCCCGTCGATTAAATTTACCGTGTTCGTCAAGCCGACAAGCCAAAATATTGTCGCAGGTATCGCGAGATACGGTATCGGTAAATTGTCGAAGTAAAAATATTCGCCGAACGGATCTGTCACGAAATCGATTCGCACGTCGAAGATTAAAACCAAAACTGCCGCCGCGCAGATTTGCCCCAAGAGTTTTACTTTGGCGGGGAGATTTTTATAATCGTCGGCGAGTCCGAGCGCAACTATTAACGTCCCCGAAACGAGCAATCCGACAGTCTCTTTTATCATTTCGTCATTGAGTCCGAATTTAATCGCGACGAAAAATATTGCCGCCATGAATCCTGCGTAAATTCCGAGTCCGCCGATTCGCGGTATTGGTTTTTTATGAACTTTTCGAGCGTTGGGCGCGTCCATTGCTCCCGTTTTTTTAGCCAACAAAATTACGAACGGCATAATAAGCAACGAGACAATCAGCGCAATCATGAACGCCCAGAGATATATCGGCATTAAATCAACCGTCCTATTCAATTATTTGTGAAGAATTTTACAACAGCGGTCAAAAGTCGTCAATCACGGCGCGAACAAAATTTTAGCGAAACATTGCGGCAGAAAAAATTTTTGTGTACAATATACGCGCTGTTTAATTTGGTAGGAGGTGACAACTTGAGAATTGACAAACGGCAAGCTGATGAAATGCGCGAAGTTTTTCTGGAGCGGCGGGCGCAAAAATATCCTGCAGGTTCGGCGATAATTGAGGTCGGCAATACTAAAGTTATCTGCGCGGCGACGATTGAAGATAGAGTTCCGCCCTTTTTGAAGGGCACGGGCACAGGTTGGCTCAATGCGGAATATTCAATGTTACCGGGCGCGTCGGCAGAAAGAATTATGCGCGAACGTTCAAAAATCGGCGGGCGAACAATGGAGATTCAGCGACTTATCGGGCGAGCACTCCGCGCAGTGACTGATTTAACGGCAATCGGCGAGCGTTCGATAATAATTGATTGCGACGTTCTTCAAGCGGACGGCGGCACACGCACGGCGTCGATAACGGGCGCATTCGTCGCGCTGGTCGAGGCTTGCGAAACGATTTATAATGTCGGCGGAGTTTTTCCCGTGAGAGATTTTGTAGCGGCGATTTCGGCGGGCATTTCTCAAGACGGCGAAACGATTTTGGATTTATGCTACGAAGAAGATTCGACGGCGGCGGCGGATTGCAACGTTGTCATGACGGGCGCGGGTGAACTTGTTGAAGTTCAAATAACCGCCGAGCGAAAACCGTTTACCCGTTCGCAACTCAATGAACTTTTGGACTTGGCACAAAGCGGCATTGAGGAATTAATATCGTTGCAGAAGGACGCACTCGGCAGAGATTTGGTTTGGCGTGTCGGACGAATCGGCTAGAAATTTTAATCAGCGTCAAAGTTTTTAAATCGAATTAAGAGGGGAGGAAAATTTTTGGAAAGAATTGTACTCGCGTCGAAGAATTCGGATAAAGTAAAAGAAATGCGCCTCGCCCTGCAAGAATTACCTGTTGAAATTTTATCGCTCGCGGATTTTAAAGAATTACCTGACGCCGTAGAAGACGGCTCGACCTTTGAGGAAAATGCGATTATCAAAGCCAAATTTTTCAGCGAACAGACAGGGCTTGCATGTCTTGCCGATGATTCGGGGCTTGAGGTTGACGCGCTGAACGGTTTACCCGGAGTTTATTCGGCTCGATTTGCGGGCTGGCACGCCGACGATAACACCAACAATCAAAAACTCTTGGACGAGTTGAAAAAAATTAACGTTAAAGAATCGGCGGCGGCTTATCGTTGCGTATTGGCATTTATCGACACGAACGGCACGGAGATTTTGACAAGCGGCAAAGTCGAAGGCAAAATTAAAACAGTCGCCAAAGGAACCGGCGGCTTCGGATATGATCCTTATTTTTACCTTGAGGAGAATCGTACTATGGCGGAAATTACGACTGCCGAGAAAAATAAAATCAGTCACAGAGGTGCGGCTCTCAAGGAAATGATTTTGAAGTTAAAGGGGCGTTTCCGTTGAAGATAGGACTTATAAGCGATACTCACGGGAACTGGTCGGCGATAGATCAAGCGGTCAGTATCGCGCAGAATATGGATATGTGGTTACACATGGGCGATTGCACACCCGACGCCGAATATTTGCAATCATTGGTTGATGTACCGGTTTACGGCGTAGCGGGAAATTGCGATTGGCCGACGGCAAACAGTTGTTACGAGCGGATTATTGAGGCGTCGAATCACAGAATTTTTATTACGCACGGGCACAATTACGGCGTTCGCTACACTCAAGAATACATAATGGAGGCGGCGGAGTCTCAGAAAGCCGATATTGCGGTTTACGGGCACACGCACATTGTAGAATATCTCATCGGACCGCCGATTATCTTAAATCCAGGCAGTGCATCGCGTCCGCGTGATGATACTCGCGGTTCTTTCATGGTTATGGAATTGGAAAAAGATTCCGATACGCGAATCACGGTTATTCGCATGAAGAATGAGCGATAAATTTTGATTACGCTAACGATTATTTTTAGGACTTGAAAAATTTCCTTGCGTCGATTATAATTTGTTTAACAGTAAAACAAAAATGCCCCGCGAAGTTAGCGAGGCTGAAGGTTGCTTGAAGGCGGTTTAGCCCCTCGTGTATAGAGTTTAGATAGATGAAATTGAATTCAGTCGCCGACCTTGGGAGGGCTTAGGC
>JAFZIQ010000119.1 GCA_017554285.1 Selenomonadaceae bacterium | reverse complement strand
TAAAATCTGCCTTAGTACAAGGCTCGAAGCAGTCATGCGCCGAGTAGTATTTGAAAAAGCACTCGTAGTTAGTGCCTTGTCGATTCTTCAGGCACTTGAGTTGAATTTGGCGCGGCTGTTGCTTTTTCGTTAGAGCAACCAATCGTTATCCCAGTGCAAGCAATGAATCCGACTACGATTAACTCCCGAAGCTTCTTTGCAAGATTGAACATATGAAAACCTCCTTAAAATACCAAAAAGCCCGCAAATCCGACACTAAATCGGACTTACGAGCTTTCGTTATCGAATCACTCTTAATGTCATATGCAAAAGACAACACTTTTTCCATCAGAGGCGATTCCCAAAACCGTGCAGATGCGCCCCTCAGCATTGATGACGGGCTTTCACAGCGGGCAAGGCAAAAACCACGCCTTGCTAACCCTTGTTCAAGCCACGTCATCAGACGGCTTTTTTTTTCGCTTTGCTCAAAAAATTTTTTCTATCGCTTGACGCTAGGCTAATCGCCGTCGCTACGATAGAAAAAACCGCCTATGCTGAGCCGCCGCCCCCCACCCATTACCACTGTTAATTTATTTTTTCAACCCGCACTTTTTCGTAAACTTTAGCGTTCCGAAGTGAAAATTCTCTTGCGCATGAGCATTTCAAAAGCCGCGCCCTAACGGGCTAAAACCATTGCGGCTTTTTCATGCCATTACGTTCAAGATTTTTTTAGGTAAAAACCGTTAAATGAAAGAGTCACTCCCCGAAGTTTTTCGCTTTTCCCAGCTTCTCCGTTGATTTTAATATTCCTTTCGATAACCCGACTCCACGACTACGCTAAATCGGGCTTAAACGTTGAGGCAGTGAAAATAATTTAACGTCGGCAAAATGCGCGTAGCTAGGATAGCGTAGCGATTTTGCGACGCACAGGGGGTCTGGGGGCTGTAGGCACCCAGCGCGGCTTAACCGACTGCGCAGTTTCAAGGGCAAGCGTGATGCGCCGCCCGCAGGAACAAGCTATGTCGGTTCCGCGTTCAACCTCGCGGGCTGTCGACTACCTAAAATTTGCTCGTTTCCGCTACTTCCAAGACTAAAGAAGGAAAAAAAAAAAGCCGCGTCACGACGCCATTTTTTAGCCTCTTATTTATCACTGCAGATAACTATATTTATCACCACAGATAAATATTCCTTGTTATAGATTTCGCCTAAATCTATGCTATATTTTTATTCTTAGGTCTGGAGCTTGTTGTAACGCCTCTTTTCCGCTAAAATAAAAAGAGGGCAGTTTTGCCCTAAATCCCTAATTTTCACTGGAGGCGTCTTTTATGCTTTTCAACGTCGAAAAATGTACGAAACTGCTTACCGACTCGCTACCGCCTACTACTTTGCGCGTATTTTTCTTCCTCGCTCTCAATATTCATGAGCAGACCGGTTTTGTTCGTATCACCAAGAAATACCTCGCTCAAATTCTCTCTATGGACGAAAAATCTCTCTATCGAGCCTTGAAATGGCTAAAAGATAACTACATCGTTCATCAACTCCGCTGTCATGGTTACTATGAGTTTATGATTAGCCCTTACTTTGTCGAATGGGGCAACGACAAACAATCTCGCCTTGACGAATGGAATAATCGTTGGCAACAGTCTAATCGTCGCAAGCGCAAATAAAAATCCTCCGACTTCGCGCCGAAGGTTTATTTACAATTATAAAGTTAAATTTTTTATTTCTTAACAAGCTTTGTACCGCTGATTTTATAATTCGTGCCATTGACATTGAAAGTTGAGGTTGAGCCGAAATCTTTCAGCGTGATTGCATTTTTCGTTGTGCCGACATTGAAATAGACTTCCTTTTTCGATTTACTGTAAGAGGTCGAGAAAGTTCCCGTTATTTGCAACAAGTCTGTGTTCTCGAATCCGAATATAATATCTTTACCGTCGCCTTGATCATAAATAAATGTGTCTGTGCCCGCATTACCCCAGAGACTGTCATTGCCACCGCCGCCCCAAAGCGTGTCGTTGCCTTTTTCACCATAAATTTTGTCATTACCTGCCTCACCGTGAAGTTTATCGTTGTTTGCACCACCTGACAGCGTATCGTTACCTGCATCGCCCCAGATTACATCATTACCACTACCTCCGTCCATTGAAGCACCGGCTCCCCAGTTAGTTATAGTGTCTGCACCGCTTCCGCCGAGTATTGTCACTTTTGAGGAAGCATAATTATAGATTTTATCGTTGCCGGCACCGCCACTTAGAGACGAATTTGAGCCTGTATTACTGATTGTGTCGTTACCGCCAAGTGCGTCTATCTTTGCGCCGCTGACTGTGCTTTTGATATAGTCGCTACTGCCTGAGCCTTGAATATTTATGGCACTCAAACTCTTGGCTCCAACTAATGTGACCTTTCCTTTACCGACAGTTGCTACTATATTTTTGCCACTTGTCTGCAAGGAAACATTTGTACTATTACTGAATTGAAGCGTAGAAGTTGCATTGAAACCGTAGATAATGTCGTTACCATCGCCAGCTTTGTAGATAATCAGGTTATTTGTCACATTTTGCAATCTTATAACATCGTTGCCAGCTCCGCCATTAATCGTAGAATTTTTTACGCTTGAATGCATGTAAATGGAATCGCTACCAGCACCGCCGACATAGTAAAGATTTTCTCCGCCATAGCCAAGAATGGTATCATCATCACTTCCGCCGTAAACCGAGATATTTTTGCCGTGATATGCGTTGAAAAAATCTTTTCCGCTACCTAAACTTACACGTACGGAATTACCTTCATAGGTGTGAGCCTCATCGTTTCCCTCACCCATATTGATTGTCACGGATGTACCCTGCATGTTGAAAACAGTATCATTACCTTTGCCGCCGACCATTGAGACTCTTGAGCCTTTGTCGTTATAAATAGAATCATTACCAGCACCAGTTATTATGGTGACGTATTTGCCACTGTTTTTAATAATTTTGTTATCATCAGTAGTAGTGATTGAGGTGTTGTTGTCAGTATTATTGATAACGCCGTTATTTAAGTTAGAGGCTTGTTTGGCAATCCAACGAAGGAACATGTATCCTGCAACATAAGATTCAAACGTTCCTGTTCCGTTATCATTCAAATTTAAAGCGTCTTCTAAAGATTTTTTACCGCTTACCAAATCCTCAATGTAATTTTTTCTTCGGTCGTTGCCAATCGTCAAATCTGCCGTGCCTTCTTTAATAAATTGTGGAAGACTGTCAAAGTTGTCGACAACAGCTTTCATAACGGCATGAGTCATCTCATGGGCAATTACGTTATCAAGATATGGAATTCCTTCGTAAAGAGCACTCTCTCCATTAGGATTGCCATCGTTTTTCAATGAACCGAAAGCCGACAAATTTATCGCCAATGAAATCTGTTTTCCTTCAGAAGTATCATTAACGGCACTTGTTTCGGCATACCAAAGAGAGCCATTAGTCGGAGGATCATTAACGAATCCGATGCAGAGAGTTTTAACGTTTGAATTTAAGAAACTGTAATTGCTCCCATACGACTCCGCGACAAGATTAAGAGCATTTTCTATCCACCAAGTATTAGAAGCCTGCCAAATATATTTTTTAGCAGCGGAATATTTTTTACTTCCTTTTTCTAAATCGTCATAATCTAAATCTTTAGTAACGACTATATTGTTATTTGTCGAAGTCCATTTCGGGAACTC
>JAFZIQ010000118.1 GCA_017554285.1 Selenomonadaceae bacterium | reverse complement strand
ACGATTATATTTTGCCGCGCCCATCAAATCGGCATGACCGGGACGGGCATTTGTAACTTTTTCGCCAAACTCGCAACCTTCCGCGCTCATTTTATCCTGCCAATTTTTCCAATCGCGATTTTCGACACTTAAAGTTATCGGACTGCCGAGCGTCTCGCCGAAACGAATCCCCGATAAAAATTCAACGGTATCACTTTCAATTTTCATGCGACCGCCGCGCCCGTAGCCGCCTTGCCGACGTTTAAGCTCCGCATTGACAAATTCACTTGAAACTTTGACGCCCGCAGGTAAGCCCTCCAATATGCAAATCAAGCGCGAACCGTGACTTTCGCCGCCGCTTATATATTTTACTCCCATAAAATTTTCCTCCAAAAAAAATTAAGCCGCCGAAAATTTTCTTGGCGACTGTCTAAAATTATTCATTACGTTAAATCTCTTCCAAATCTTCGGGATGCTTTTTGATATACTCTTTGTAGCGATTGTATTCGTCTTCAAAAGATTTATCTTCGGACGCGGCAAGTTGGAATGACATCATTGCAACCGCCATGATTCGAGCTATTTCATGTGCCTCAAAAGTTTCAACCAAGCGTGCAATGGTTCGAGCCGTTTCGTCGAGCAATTCTTGATCATCGGCGGCGAATCGATTCAAAAGGAGCATGTCGAACATTTGCTGTTCCAATGCCGACCAGCCCAGCGCAATGCCGGCATTAGAGTGCGGCGTCCGTTCATGATCATTATAATCCGACTCATTGTCGCCTATTTCAGGAATATATACTTCGTCTTCGTCTTCAAAACGCGGTCTGAGCATAAAATTCTCCCCCCGAAAAAATTATTGAAAAATACTGCGAAGATATTGTACTATAGACGCAACTAAAATGTAAAGCAAAAGCGGAGGTCGGCTATGCAAAAAATTTTAATGGGAATCGGAGTGCTATTGATTCTCTTGGGAATTTTCGGCGCGAGTTATATTTGGCATTACGATCACCGCGAGGCTGAGACGCTTGAAAAATATGCGGTGCTTGAATTTCAAGTTGCCCGCGACGGCGACGGGAATTGGGAAAGTGCGACGCTCAGCCTTTGGGATTATCGATATGACGAGGCGCGATTTTTAAATACGGTGATAGTTTTTACAGACGGTGCTCCTTGGGAAATCGAGGCAGTCACCAAGCAGACGCAAAAAGGTTGGCGCAAAGAGAATAAATTATTTTTCCATTTCCCGAAGTCGAGTTTGAAGGATTTACTTTTGGCAAAGGAGATTCGCATAAAATTTTATTATGATAACGGGCAATCGATAGATTTGCCGCTCGGCAAAAAGGAATTGCTTGCTTGGCAAAGGAAACTTCGTTGGTAGTTCGTTTAAAAAGCTTTCAGCTGTCAGCTTTTAGCTTTTAGGATTTTTCTGAAAGCTTAAAGCTCCAAGCTTAAAGCTAAACTTTTCGTTAGGGGTTTTTATGAATTCATTTTTAATCGGACTTCAATTCTTGACAAGAATTTTCGTCGTAAGGCAAAGTGTTTGGACGGAACAAAGTTTCGGCGAATCAGTCAAATATTTTCCGGCAGTCGGAGCGGTATTGGGGATAATCTGCGCGGCGATTGTCGGAGCAATAAATTTTTTGAACTTGCCGTTGCTGACGGGCGCAACAGGTTTTGCGTCGCTGATAATTTTAACGGGCGGCATTCATTGCGACGGACTAATGGATTCGGCGGACGGATTATTTTCGGGTCGAGAGCGCGAAAAAATTTTGGAGATAATGAAAGACAGCCGCGCAGGTTCATTCGGCGTCGTAAGTATGATTTTGGTTGCGGCAATGGAAATTTCGACACTTGCGGAATTGGCAAGGCTTTCGACTTGGTGGTTGTGCGCGGCGATTTATTCTGCGCCGATAATCGCCCGATTAATGATGGTTATAACAATCGGCGCGTTTCCATACGCCAGAGAAGCGGGCATGGGCAAAGCTTTTGCAAAGTTCACGACACGACGGACGATAATTTTTGCAACGGGCGAGACGATTTTATTTCTGCTCCCGCTAAGTTTTATCAGCCCGATATTTTTTATCTGCGCGGCTGTGGCAAGTGCGGTTGCGTTAATCGTGACGTGGCGATTTGCAACGTTTTCGACTGAAAAAATCGGCGGAGTCACGGGCGATATTTACGGCGCGATAACAACTTTAACCGAAATGTTCGCGCTGATTACTTTTTTATTGATTGGAAACTATTTGCGATGACGATTACTGTTAAAATGCGCGGGACTTGCGGCGAATTGTCTCAAGGATTTTATCGCGGCGAGCCAATTCTTATCACTTGTCCGATTGAAAAATTTTCGACCGTCACAATATCTGACGAGTTTGCGGGCGTCGAAGGACTTGGCGAAAAATCTCTGGCAATGCTTGATAAGATTTTAAAATATTTCCGCGCAGATTTTAAATTCGGATTGCGTTTGACTTCGGAATTGCCTCGCGGAAAGGGCATGGCGTCATCTTCGGCTGATTTGGCGGCTGTCGCGCAGGCTGTTGCAAATTTTTTAGGAAAAACTTTATCGCCCGCCGAAACGGGAAGACTCTGCGCGAAGATTGAGCCGACCGACGGGATTTTTTATGAAGGCGTCGTTGTAATGAATCCGCTGACAGGACAGCTTATAAAAAAAATTCATGTCGAAGAAAAATTTCCAATCGCAATCTTTGATTACGGCGGCGAAGTCAATACCCTCAAATTTAATCGCCGAAGTGATTTTGAATTCCCGACGCTCGACGACCGAATCAATTTTAAACTCATAAAAAAATCCGCGCTGGCTAATCAAAAGATTTTGCCTAAACGCGGACTTGAAGAACTTATGAACTTTGCCGAAACTCTCGGAGCCGTTGCCGTCAACGTCGCTCACTCCGGAACAGTGACGGGAATTTTTTTTCGAGAAAATGATTCACGCGTCGAAGAAAAAATCGCCGCCGTCCAAAGTAAATTCGACTTCCTGAAATTTTTAATGCTGACTCGGCTCGCTATTTGACAAGGAAATCGAAATCGGATTGCGGTACGAGCGTCACAAGCCCCATTATCGCCAAAATTTGTTCGAGGGCTACTCGCGCAGTCGAAGTATTTTTGACGACAAAATCAACGTCGCGCCAATGATCGAATTCGCCCGTTTCGTCAGCCGTCTCAACGTAATATCTTATCTCGTCGTTCGAGCAACCTGCGCGGAGCATTCTGTCTACAAAAACTTCATCATCAATCATAAGGAAAATCGACACAAGGTCTTGATTGATAAACTTCGATATTTGCTTAATCCCCGAAACGTCATGCAGAATGGTAACGCTGATTTTGTGATTCTGGTAGGCGTCGAGCACGTCCGATTTACGCAAGCCGTAAGATTGTGCTTGATAAGTGGTGTTGACGATATACTTTTCGTTTTCGTAGTCCTTATTCTTGACGCTCTTATAAAGTTTGCGCTTGTAAGCATAGCGGTCGTCGAAAACGCGGGTCGTTATCGTCGGTATGTAATGAACACCCATTGAGACGAGCTGAGAAACCATTGTCGATTTGCCCGAAGTGTGAGGACCGAGAAACGCATAAATCTTATTGTTCGCCATAAAAATTCCTCCTTAATGTTTTTGCGTGGCAACGATGCGAATAGTATCTTCGTCCTCATCAAGCTCTGCACCGCAACGCGGACAGCATTCATACTTTGTGCCGTCGGGCAGAGTGCGTTTGCCTACGCATTTGGCGCAAAATTCCATGCCGCAACGGTCGCAGTGATAAATTACGCCAAAATCCGTTCGCCCGCATTTCGGGCAGCTGTCATAGGTCGCCATAATAAAAACCTCCTTTAGGGATTAGGGATTAGGGTTAGGGAACAGGTTTTTTCTGTTCCCTGTTCCCTGCTCCCTGCTCCCTAATTAATAATGTGGATGAAGTTTAACATATTCGACGGGACGGCTCCAATCGACGTGAACGCCCGTAGCCTCCCAAAGTCGCGTCAAAACGATTTTCAAATTCTCCGCGCTTAAATTCGGATTAATATTTTCCGCCGTGAAATCCAAAAGAGTCTCGTGCGGAATTTTTATTTCGTGCGGCGTCGTCAAAAATTTTTCGGCAAGAATTCTGCCTTCGTCGTCGCCCAAATTAACGATAACTTTTTTGGTCGCCTCGTCGTATTCGACCCAGCCCAAACTCCCTTTGTAACTTATCGCCACGCTGAAATTCTCCAAATCAATCAGCTCCTTTCAAGTAAGATTTTTTTCAGTGATAACTTTTTTGAACTCAAGAAAGAACGTATAAGCAGGAAAGCAACTGCCGCTTCCGCCACATCTTGCGCGGAATAAGCCAGCGAGACAAATTCAATCGGCAAGACTTGCGGCAAGAACCAAATCAACGGCACCAATACGACCAGCGGCAAAAGACTTATGACGAAGTTGCGCCACTCGTCCTCCAAAGCCGCCATTATTCCGCTTAGCCATGTGTAAATTCCGACGAACGGTTGAAGTATGAACATCATCCGCAGGAACGTTATCATTTCAGCGGTTACCGGATCCGCGTCGTCGACGAAAAATCTCGCCAATTCTTCCGTGAATATCATCAACGCCACGTAAATTGCAAACGTTAAAATCATCGTCGCAAAGAAACTGTATCGCATGACGCGCAGATAATGTTGTTCTTTCCTCGCCGCAAAAAGTTTGCTGACCAGCGGTTGAATGCCCGTATCCAAGCCGTTCAGCGGCAGATATATGAACGTCAAGATTATATTCGCTATCGTCGCTGATGCCAATAAATGCGCCGCATCATAGCGGAGCAAAGTCGCGTTTAAGAAATACTCGATAAAGCACATCATCAACGTAGCGACTGCGAAGCCCGCACCGACTTTTACCTCCTGCCAAATGTATTCCAAACTGCTAAGACTCCACGACGTTACAAATTTTTGCCGCGAATATCTGAAATACCAGAAAGAAATTGCCGTGCCGATAATTTGCGCCAAGACTGTTGCGACCGCCGCGCCCTGCATTTCCCAGCCGAAACCGATTATAAACAACGCGTCCAAGATTATGTTCGCAAGCGACGTTGAGCCGACGAGATAAAAGACATGCGCCGGCTTTTCCACGCAACGCATGAACGCGCCCGTCAAATAAATTATGAGAAGAAATGGCAAGCCGCACAGTGAAATTCGCAGAAACGAAACTGCCATGTCAACTATATGTTGCTCGTCGGAATTGCTGACAAAGGTTTGGAGAACAGACCCGACAAAAATATTTCCGACGACCGCGGCGATTATCCCGACGACAAACGCGAAAAAGTAATTGCTTCGCATGACTTTTTCGGCGAGAGCTTTTTTGCCTTCGCCGATAATTTGCGAGACAATCGCGCTCCCGCCCGTTTCAAAGAGCGTGCCGAGTGCAATGAAAATCATTGTGACGGGGTAAACCAACGCCAACGCCTCCAAGCCGTCAGTGCCGACCCAGTTACCGATAAAAAAGCCGTCCGTCGTCGTGTAGATACTCGTTGCAACCAACGCCGCAAACGTCGAGCCGCCGTATTTGATAATCTCGCCGATTGTTGAAAAAAAATCCTCGCGCATTGTTCTGCTTAATCCTCCAAGTTGAAAATCTGTGCGAAGCCCGTCATATCCAAAACCTCGCGGACTTGCCCGCCGACGTTTTTAATCGTCATTGAGCCGCCTTGTGCTTTGATTTTTTTAAACGCGGCAACCAAAATCCGAAAGCCGTCCGCCGAAATATATTCAAGCCCGTTCAAGTCGAAAAGAACTTTCTCCGCGTCGTCCAATGCCGTTAAAATATTTTCCCGCGATTGATTAGCCGCGTCCGTGTTGAGCTTGCCAGATAAATTTATCGTCAAATATTTTTCAAGCCGCTCGAACGAAATTTTTAAGACGCATTCCTCTCGCGTTTCATTGACGGGCAAAATTTCCGCGTCCGACGGCTCATAAGTTACGATAAATTTTTTCAGCATGACGAGCGGATACAAATGCTCCTTGAAGGAACGCAAATTCTCTTCGCCGACATCGTCCATAATGTTTTCCGTAAAGAAGCCGCGCTCCAAATTTATTTT
>JAFZIQ010000117.1 GCA_017554285.1 Selenomonadaceae bacterium | reverse complement strand
TATCGCCACATCGATACTCGCTTTGATTAATTAGCTGATTGCTTTAAGAATTTCGTTCTTCTCGCCTCTGCTATTATTAACTTTTAATTTACCAACACGCCCTAGTTTATCATAATCCTTTATCGCCGCCTCATTTTGTCCGAAAACCTTTGAATATGCCTCTGCGCGATTTGCATACGCCTCTTCAAATGACGGATTAAGTTCGATAGACTTGTTGAAGTCTTCAATAGCTTTTTCAAGCTCGCCTAAACCTAAATAAGCAAGTCCACGATGGTTATAAAATTCTTCATATGCCAAATCATAATCATAAGGAAAATTTTTATTCTCCAAATAAAGCTCGATTGCCTTGTTGAAATCTTCAAGAGCTTTTCCAAACTTTCCTAAATCTAAATAAACAAGTCCGCGATTGTTATACGCGCTTTTATACTCATTGTTGAGTTCGATAGCTTTGTTGAAGTCTTGAAGTGCTTGTTCGTATTGTTTTAATTCATAATAAGCTTTTCCGCGTCTATCATATGATGCAACGTTATCTGAAACATTCTTTAGGAGTTCATTATAAATATCAACTACAGCATTAAAATCTTTATTTGCCTGTTCATACTGATTTAAATTCAAATAAGCCTTGCCGCGAAAATAAAAACAACTAGGATTCTCGTAATTGTAATAACAATGACTTTGCTCAATGAATTTGCTAAGATATTGAACAGCCCGTTCGTATTGTCTTGATTTAATATAAGCATCACCGACAAGACGTTTGATTCCATGATAATAAGCAGCACATGGATCCGCCTCGATAAATTTTTCAAGATCTGAAATCGCCCGTTCATATTGTTTTAGCTCATAATACACTTCACCGCGACTTTCATAAACGTATTTATTATTCGGGTTGAGTTCAATAGCCTTGTTGAAATCTTGAATTGCTTGTTCGTACTTTCCTAACTCTGAATAAGCACGTCCGCGATTATAATACGCATCATAATTCGGATTTCGTTCAATCTTACGCGTGTACTCAATAATTTCTTCTTCCCAAGTCATAAACACCACTCCTTAAAAATTTTCTGCCATGATAACACAAAAAATCCCCTGCCTCAATTCAAGACAGAGGATTTTATTTTTCTCATTCCTCGTAACCTAATGACTTAGCTCGCTCAAAATCACTGCGGCTTAAATCTCTACTATATTTCCCGCGCAGATAATAAGCTTTGGCGTCGTCGGGATTAAGTTCAATATATCTGCTGATGTCTGCTATCGCTCGTTCATATTTGTTTAAACACGAATAGGCTATGCTCCGATTAAAATATGCCTCCAATGACGACGAATCAATCTCGATAGCTTTGCTAAAATCCTCTATCGCCAATTCATACAAATTTAACTTTGAATAAGCCTCGCCACGTCGTATAGTAGTCCAGAAATTATTCGGGTCGAGTTCAAGTGATTTGGTAAAGTCTTGAATCGCCAATTCATTTAAATTTAATTCGGAATAAGCAAGCCCGCGATTGTTGTACAGCAAATACCAATTCGGATTAAGCTCGATTGCCTTGTTATAATCCTTAATCGCTCGTTCATATTGTCCAAGCTCGTAATAAACCCAACCGCGATTGTTATACACCCCATAAGCTTTCGGATTTTCTTCAATCTGTCGTGTGTAAATCTTAATATCGTCTTCTAAACTCATAATCATCACTCCGAAAAAATTTTTACTTATGATAGCATAAAAAATCCTCCGCCTCAATTCAAGACAGAGGATATTTTTTTATATGACAATAGAATTACTTACGAAGATTGAGCTGTGCAAGAATTTCGCGATAACGGTTGATGTCCTTTTTATTGAGATAGCTCAAAAGGCGGCGACGTTGCCCGACCATTTTCAAAAGTCCGCGACGTGAATGATGATCTTTCTTGTGCTCCTTGAGGTGCTCGGTCAAATAAGAAATGCGAGCCGTCAAAAGTGCGATTTGAACTTCCGGCGAACCGGTATCGCCTTCGTGCATGGCGAACTTTGTCATAATCTCCTGTTTTGCTTGTTTGTCTAACATGTCAATTCCTCCTGAATGAATTTTTTTCTTACAGCGAAGTCCGCGTCGGAGTTTCGACGAACTGCGCCGCAGTTTGGGATTGACGCAGTTTAACACACTAAATTTTTACCGTCAAGTTTGCAAAAAATATTTGTGCTTGCTATGATTGCGGCGAGGTTGATTGGCATGACAGAAATTTTTTTGATGGTAATATTCTCGGCGGCGTTGCTGATATGCATATGGGCGGGCAAATCGATTGTGTTCGCGCTGATATTCGGGCTGATAATTTTTTCGCTGTACGCTTACGAACAGGGGCATACTCCGAAAAAAATTTTAAAAATGTGGAGCGAAGGCGTCCGAACGATTAAGCCGATAATGAAAATGCTGGTGTTGATAGGAGTAATAACGGCAATATGGCGGGCGGCGGGCGTTATCCCTGCGATAATTTGTTATACGGCAGATTTTTTTACGCCCGAAATAATTTTGCTGATGTCGTTTTGGTTATGCGCGTTAATATCGGTCTTGACGGGGACGGCATTCGGGACGGCGGCGACTATGGGCACAATCTGCGCGGCGATAGCAAACAGTTTGGACGTTCCGATTTGGCTGACGGGCGGCGCAATATTATCGGGCTGTTATTTCGGCGACAGATGTTCTCCTATGTCGACAAGCGCGTTACTCGTGGCGACGTTGACGCACACAGACATTTTTAAAAATATCGTCGGCATGATAAAAACTGCGCTAATCCCGATGATTTTGGCGAGCATATTTTATTACGCAGCAGGAATTTTTTTTGTGAGCGGTTGGACGGAAATTGACGCGACAGAAATTTTTGCGCGAGCCTTCACGATTCGCCCGGAAGTTTTAATCCCGGCAATTTTAATCGTCGTGTTATCGCTTTTTAAGTTAAGAGTTCAGTTGATGATGAGCGCAAGTATCTTGGCGAGCGCGGTGATTGCGATTTTTATTCAAGGCGCAGAAATCGGCGAGCTGTTGAAAATCTCCATGTTCGGCTTTTATCCCGACGACGAGGAACTTGCAAAAATTTTAAGCGGCGGCGGAATAATTTCTATGACAAACGTAATAGCTATCGTCTGCTTGTCGAGTTGTTACGCGGGGATATTCGGAGCGACGGGGTTTTTAAACAGTCTGCAGAAGATTTTGCTTGAAACGGGCAAGAAATTTTTCCCGTTCGCTGGCATTTTTATTGCGGCGATAGTGACAAGCATGATTTCCTGCAATCAGACGTTGGCAATCATGTTGACGCACCAACTTTGCCAAAACGTCGAGCCTCGCGCAGATATTTTGGCAATTCACTTGGAAAATTCAGCCGTAGTAATTTCTCCGTTAATTCCTTGGTCGATAGCGGGCACGGTAGTTTTAACGCCGCTTGACGCTCCGACTTTTGCATTGCTTGCCGCGTGGTATCTTTATTTAATCCCGCTTTGCAGTTTGGCGCGTCGCAAGTGATTGTTAATTAAATCGGCATGTGATAGAATTACAAGGCATAAAAATTTGAATGAAAAGGAGCTTTTCAAATGGGTTCTTCAGAAATAAAAAACTTCGGCATACTCGGTTATCCTGTAGGTCATTCGTTATCGCCGCAAATGTATAAAGCGGCATTCGAGGCGGCGGGCTTTGTAAATTACAATTACATTCCGTTCTCGATACAGGCGGGCAGATTATTTATGGCGGTTGAGGCTATTAAGGGTTTAAACTTTCGCGGTATGAACGTAACAATACCGCATAAGACGACAATCACAGGATATTTAGACGCGATAGACTCGGATGCAATGGTAATCGGCGCAGTTAATACGGTCGTAAATGATGGCGGCATGTTGACGGGCTACAATACGGACGTATATGGATTTTTGGCGTCGTTGAGAGAGGCAAATTTTTTACCGGAAGACAGTCATGCAGTGATATTGGGCGCGGGCGGCGCGGCGCGAGCCATTTTATGGGGGCTTTGCAAGAAAAAGGCTGAATTCATCACCATAGGCGCGAGAAATCCTCAAAAGGCGCAAACATTGGCGAACGACTTTTTAAATTATGGAAACGTCGAAGGCTTTGATTGGAATTCGGAATCGTTCAAGGAAATGATACAGACGGCTGACATAGTGATAAACACGACGCCGCTGGGAATGTTCCCGAACGTTGACGATATGCCGCCGATAGATTTAAAACTTTTGCCGGAAGGCGCGTTGGTTTACGATATAATTTACAATCCGAGCGATACGAAATTAATCAAGACGGCAAAAGAATTGGGATTCCCGACTTTAAACGGGCTGTCAATGCTTTTATTGCAAGGCAAAGAATCTTATCGTCTTTACACGGGCGAAGAACCGGATATGGAAGTCATGGCGAAAACTCTCGAACGGATTTTGAGTGCAAGATAAGAATCTGTAAGAAAAGATATAACTTCGCGGGCGATAATTGAGCTTGTGGAGTTATTTTTTTGACGGTGAGATTTATGAATGATTTTGACGAGCAGTTAAGGAAATTGATTCACAGAGAGCGGCACAATTTCGCGGGAAGTTCATCGCGAGCAATAGTTGAACTTGTGAATTTGATTTTTGAATTCGCGGTAAAAATTCGGGCGTCAGATTTGCACCTTGAGCCGTTCAAAAAGTCGTTACGAATACGCTACAGAATCGACGGGCATTTACAGGAACTCCATGAGCCGTTGCCGTTGAATTTGGCGGAGCCGCTGATTTTGCGAATAAAAATTTTGGCGCGAATGGATACTACGGCGGCATTTTTACCGTCAGACGGAGCAATTCAATTCGGGAATGTGGAAATGCGCGTGGCAAGTATGCCGTCATTTGGCACGGAGAGTTTAACGATAAGGCTTTTGGATTCGACGTTGGAACTGCATAACTTAAAAGATTTGGGCTTTACGGCGGCGAACGAGAAAATTTTTCGCGAGATGATAAACTCGGCTTCGGGCATGGTAATTTTAACCGGACCGATGAATTCGGGGAAATCGACAACGCTTTATGCCGCGATTAGAGAAATAAATCAGCCGTCACGTTCGATAATGACGCTTGAAGACCCGATAGAACAGCACGTTGAAGGAATCAGCCAAATACAAGTCAACGAGAAAACGGGTTTGACATTTGCGGCGGGCTTGCGGGCAATGTTGCGCATGGATTGCAACGTTTTAATGGTCGGAGAGGCTCGCGACGCCGAAACTTCCAAAATTGCGGTACGAGCGGCGTTGACGGGGCATTTAATATTTACAACTTTACATGCAAGCGATTCATGCAGTGCGGTATTCAGAATGTTGGAGATGGGCGTTGAGCCGTATTTATTGGCGGCGACTTTGAACGGCGTAACAGCTCAACGATTGGTGCGGAGATTGTGTCCGAAGTGCAAGAAAATTTTTCCCGACGGAACATTTAAGGCTGTCGGCTGTGAAAATTGCCGGGGCACGGGCTACAGCGGGCGGATTGCTCTTCATGAAATTTTGCGTGTCGATAAGGATTTGAGGAATTTGATTTTGAACAGCCTCGACCTTGATGAGATTAGGAATTTGGCGACGGAAAACGGCTTAAAAACTTTACATGATGACGCGCTGGAAAAAGTCCGCGCAGGTTTTACGACGCTTGACGAAATCCGCCGCGTTTTGGGCTCGGATTTCATAAAGGATATTCTTTAAATGTGTTGAAAATATTTTCATAAAATTATTAAAGGAGTTGGCAACAGTAAACTAGAATATTGACATTCATAGACAAAGAGGGGTAAAGGGCTATGTTGAGAGCGTATAAAACAGAAATCTTGCCGAATAAGCAACAAGCATTGAAGATACGCCAAACGCTGGGGACGTGCCGTTACTTGTATAATCTGTACCTCGCAAGCAATTTTGAAGTCTATGAGAAATTGGGAAACGGATTCTTTGTGACGGCGTTCACCTTCGATAAATACGTCAATCACGTCGTGAAAAAAGAATTAACGTGGATAGACGACTGCGGCGCGAAGGCGAGAAAACAAGCTTTGAAGAATGCAGAACGAGCCTTCAAAAATTACATGTCAGGGAAAACGAATTGTCCTAAGTTCAAAAAGAAACGCCAACAAAAAGTCAAAGCCTACTTCCCTAAAAATACCAAAGGCGATTGGACAATATGGCGGCACAAGTTGCAAGTTCCGACAATCGGAATAGTAAAGCTCAAAGAAAAGGATTATCTGCCGACAAAAGCGAACGTCAATAGTGGTACAATCTCCTACAAAGCGGGTCGCTATTATGTGTCGGTACTTGTCGAAGTTTCAGATAATAACTTGGAGCAATCGCAAGGTGAAGGAATCGGCATAGATTTAGGCATTAAAGAATTGGCGGTAATGTCAAATGGCGTTATCAAACCGAATATTAATAAGACGCCGCGAATAAAAAAGTTAGATAAGAAACTTAGACGTGAGCAGAGGCGTTTGAGCCGAAAATATGAATTGAAAAAGAAAAGGGGGGAAAAAACTGCTGCTTATTCTGCAAACATAGAAAAACAAGTGGTCAAGATACAGCGACTTTATCAAACCTTGACGAATATTCGCGTAGACTACGAGAATAAAATCATTTCGGCGATTGTGGAACGAAAACCAAGTTTCATAGTACTGGAAGATTTAAACGTTCGTGGAATGATGAAGAACAGGCATTTATCGAGGGCGATAGCGGCGCAACGATTTTTTTACTTCAGAACAAAGTTGACAACTAAGGCAAAACAACTGGGAATTGAAGTGAGAATAGTGGACAGATTTTATCCCGGTTCAAAGAAATGTTCGAGTTGCGGACGGCTCAAGTCGGATTTGAAACTCAAAGACAGGATTTATAGTTGTGAATGCGGCATGGAACTGGACAGGGATTTAAACGCGGCAATCAATTTGAGAAATGCGTCGGAATATGAAACAGCATGACTACCGGTGGCTAGCCGGAAAGTAACGACTGTGGAGTGTTAAACAAACGTTGGTAGCTAAGGCGAAGATGGACACTTTGAAGCAGTAAGGCAGAACCGTGAGGTTTGTCCGAATCATCTTGACATAGATTTTTGTCTATGTTTTAAGTAACAGTTTGATTTACAGTGAGTAATCGATTTCAAGTTTTGGCGGCAGACGGCATAGCCAATGAAGGTATCGAGTTATTGAAGAAAGATTTTGACGTTGAAGTTCGCGACAAAATTTCACACGAGGAACTTTTGGAGGCGATTCCGAAGTTTGACGCGCTGATAGTTCGTTCGGCGTCGAAAGTTACGGCAGATGTTTTGGAACGCGCCGCGAATTTAAAGATAATCGGACGAGCTGGAGTCGGCGTTGACAATATCGACGTGCAGACGGCGACCGAGCGCGGAATTATCGTTATCAATTCGCCCGACGGCAATACAATCGCGGCAACGGAACATACATTTGCAATGATGTTGGCAGTGAGCCGCAATATCCCGCAAGCGAATCAGACAATGCACGGCGGCAAATGGGACAGGAAAAAATTTGTCGGCGTCGAGCTTAGAAATAAAACTTTGGCGATAATCGGGCTTGGGAAAATCGGCGCGGGCGTCGCTAAGCGTGCGCAATCCTTTGAGATGAACGTTATCGCTTACGATCCGTTTGTCAGCGAAGAAAGAGCTAAAAATTTGGGCGTTCGCATGGTTGAACTTGATGAGCTTTTCAAGACGGCTGATTTTATAACTGTGCACATGCCGTTGACGAATAAAACTAAGGATATGATAGCTCTCGCGCAGATGAAAACCATGAAACCGACCGTTCGATTGATTAACTGTGCACGCGGCGGCATTATCAACGAAAAAGATTTGGTTACGGCGTTGACTGAAAAAATTATTGCGGGCGCGGCAATCGACGTATTTGAGAATGAGCCGTTGGCTGAAGATTCGCCGCTCAGGACTTTGCCGAATATAATTTTGACTCCGCATTTGGGAGCGTCGACGGTTGAGGCGCAAATAGGCGTTTCGGTTGACGTTGCAAAGGGAATCATTGAGGCATTGAACAATCGCCCCGTCGCTACGGCGGTTAATTTGCCGCATATTCCGAGCCATGTTTTGGAAAAACTTGCGCCGTTCCTTGATTTGGCAGAACGTTTGGGCAGGACGGTAACGGGCATGAGCAAGGAGCCGATTTCCGGCGTTCAAGTTAAAATCAACGGGAAAATTGCCGATATGAATTCAAGTCTGATTTCTACTTCGGTTTTAAAAGGCATGTTGAGTGCCGCGCTTGATACCAATGTCAATCTGGTTAATGCCAACTTGCTGGCGGAGGAAAGAGGGATTCATTTATCCGAAATTAAATCGAACATTGCCCGCGACTTTGCGAATCTGGTTACTGTGTCGGCGAATGGAAATATTGTAACGGGGACGCTTTTCGGCAATGAGGGGCGCATAGTTTCGATAAATAATTTCCGTGTCGACGTTGACCCGCACGCGAGGATTTTGATTTGCCCGCATATAAATCGCCCCGGTGTTATCGGCTCTGTCGGCAGTCTTTTGGCGAAGCACAAGATAAATATTTCGGGAATGCAAGTCGGCAAGACGGAGATTGAGGGCAGAAGCTTAATGGTTTTGACTGTTGACAATCCGATTTCGCAAAATGTCCTTAACGAAATGAAAAACCTTGAACCGATTTTTGACGTGACGCCCGTCGCTTACGAAGACGCGATTTAAAGTTAATCTGCGCGGGGGGTTTGAGAAATGCTCGGCAAAAAATTTTTAATCGTTTTCGGGGTTGTATCGTTGGCAGTGTTGGCAATTCTGTTTCTAATCGGGTTGCTTGAAGATGATACACCTCCGCTAAAACCTCCCGCGCCGCCCGTCAAAAAAATCAGCGTGTATGTTTCAGGACAGATAGAAAATATTTCTGTTGTTGAACTCGAAGATGACGGCAATTTGAGGCTGGTTGATGCGGTAAATGCGGCAGGAGGTTTAACGGATTTGGCTGATGCCGACGCCGTGAATCTTGCCGCGCCGCTTACCGACGGGCAACATATTTTCATTCCGACCAAAGAAGTTTTTCTTGAGTCAAAAAATATTTCAAGCATCTCCTCAAGCAACCTTATCAATATAAACACCGCCGACGCCGAAGAACTTGCGACGCTTAAAGGCATAGGAAATTCGTTAGCGCAAAGAATTATTGATTATCGCGAGCAAAACGGCGCGTTCAAAACCATTGACGAAATTAAGAACGTTCGCGGAATCGGCGAGAAAAAATTTGACGCCTTCAAAGATAAAATTACTGTTTAAACTCTGTGCGACGTGATAAAATAATTTAAAAGGAAGTGATTAAGATGACAGAGCAAGAAAAGATTAATGAAAATATTCAACGACAAATTGACGCGCAGAACGCAAGAATTGATAACGTGCTGACAAAAGTTGACATGCTTGTCATAGAAGCGCAACAGCAACGTGAAGACATGCGCCGTTTACAAGACAGACAAGATGCAATGCAAGCCAAACATGATGCTGAAATGCAAGCAATGAATAAAAAAATCGATGATAAATTTGAAAGCCTGATGAACCAGATACATAATAATTTTGTTCAAACAATGGTGGGATTTGGAGCAATAGCGGCGGCAGTCGGCGGTCTTGTAGTTGCGGCGTTTAAGTGAGGCATATATTTATCAGGGAGATGATTAAGATGACAGACCAAGAAAATAAAGTTGATAAATTTGACGAGCGAGTATCGAGTTTAGAAAGACAAGTAGCGACTGTTGCAACAAAAGTTGACATGCTTGTCATAGAAGCGCAACAGCAACGTGAAGATATTCGGCGAGTGCAGGAAAAACACGATGCCGAAATGCAAGCAATGAATAAAAAAATCGATGATAAGTTCGATAAGCTGAGCGAGCAACTTCACACAATGACACTTGCGGCAGTAGTAGGATTCGGAGCAATAGCGGCGGCAGTCGGCGGACTTGTTTTTACGGCGTTTAAGTGAGGCATTATGGAAGAAAAAATTTTGCAATGGTTTCCGGGTCATATGAAAAAGGCGGAGCGATTGATTCGGGAAAATTTATCACTCGTTGACTTGGTAATTGAATTGCTGGACGCACGAATTCCTTCAAGCAGTCAAAATCCCATGCTCCGCGAGATAATTCAAGACAAGCCGCGACTGATTGCGCTTGCCAAAGCAGACCTTGCCCCCAAAAATTTTACGGACTCTTGGATTAAAAAGTTTCGCGAAGAAAATTTGCCGTCAGTTGCAATCGATGCGGTTAAGGGCACGGGTATTAAAAATTTAATTTCAATGGCGAAGTCGCTCGCCGAATCGAGGACGAATAAATTTGCAAAGTATGGAGCAAAACCGCGTTCGGCTCGCGTTATGATTGTCGGAATTCCGAATGTAGGAAAATCTTCGTTGATAAATCGACTTGCGGGCGCGAATCATGTCAAGATTGAAAATCGTCCCGGAGTAACTCGCGCCAAGCAATGGATAAAGATTGCGGACGGGCTTGACCTCCTCGATACTCCCGGCATTTTATATCCCAAGTTTGACGATGCCGAAGTTGCGTTGAAACTTTCATGGACGTATGCAATCAGCGATGAGATTCACGATTTGGAGCCGACAGTTTGTAAACTTCTTGAAACGCTTGCAGAAAAATTTCCTGCGGGTATTTGCGAACGTTATAAACTTCCTCAACCGCTCCCGACTGACGGGCACGAACTTTTAAATCAAATCGGATTGAAGCGCGGCTGTATTCGTAAAGGAGGCGTCCTTGACACCGATAAAGCTTTGCACTTGGTTTTATCCGAATTCCGCGCAGGCAAACTCGGAAAGGTTATGCTTGATGAAATTTAAAACGTTCCTGCCGGCGATAATCGCAAATATCTCCGCCGCCTTGAGTGAAATTTTATTAATGGCGTCCGCCGCGTGGTTGATAGCCTCTGCCGCGTTGCATCCGCCAATCAGCGCGTTATCGGTCGGAATAACATTAGTCCGAACGGCAGGAATTTCGCGAGCCGCGCTCCGTTATGCCGACAGATTCATTTCGCACAAAATAATTTTCAAACTGCTCGACGACCTGCGCGAAGAGCTTTTTTTACGAGCCTCGCAGATTTTTCCGTTGAAGTCGGGGCGTTCGCATGAAGGAGAACTGTTGCATTCGCTGACTGTTACAGCCGATTTACTGAAAGATTTTTTGCCGCGAGTGGTTTTGCCGATTTCGACAGCCGCGCTTGTAACGATTTTGCTGACGTATTTTTTATTTGAGCCGCTGAATTTTTTTGCACTGATTCTGCCGGCAATTTTTATGTTAAATTTATTGTCAGCCGCGCAGATAAACATTAAGCAAGCCGATGATTCGGATTATCGGGAAAAAATTTTGGACTTCAACGACGGGCGCGATGAATTAAAAATCTTCGGAACGACGCCCGCGATTAAAATTCTTGATAAGGCGGCTGAAAATTTCGGTGAAGAAAGTTTAAAAGTGACTGCGCGGCAAATCAACTTCGATACGGCGTTTAGAATTCTTAATGTGGCGGGATTTTTTTTTATGCTGTTGAAAGTTGCGGAAGTTGCTGATACAATCGGCTTGACGGTTTGGGCACTGATTTTCCTTGCGACGTTGGAAATTTTTAGTCAATTGCCCTCCGCCGTCAGAACGTGGAAGAAAATTTGGAGCATAAAAGATTACGAGATTAAAAATTTGGCTCCCGCGCAGATTTTGGAGACGGATAAAGCCGTTGAGATTAAGAATTTGAGTTTCGGCTACACGGACGGGAATTTTATTCTGAACGACCTGAACTTGACGATTGAACGCGGCGAGAAAATTGCGATAGTCGGAGAGAGCGGCGCGGGCAAAACGACTTTGCTTTATCTGCTGATGAAACTTTTTACGCCCGATAAAGGAACCGTTGCGCTCGGCGGGAAAATATCAGCCGCGACGTTTACCAATTATATTTTCTCAACGTCGATTAAAGAAAATTTTCAAATGCTTCACGAAAACATTTCCGAAGAAAAGATTTTATCGGCGTTAAAGATTTGCGGGCTTGAAAACTTCGATACAGATTCGGAAATCGGAGAGGACGGCGAGAATTTATCGGGCGGCGAAAGAAATCGTCTGCAAATCGCGCTTGCCGTCGCGGCGGACGCTGAAATTTTAATTTTGGACGAACCGACTGCGGGACTTGATAAAATCTGCGCGGAAAAATTGATTGACAATCTGATTGAGTACGCGGATAAAAAAAATCGGACGTTGATAATCATAACGCACGATTCAAATCATTTTGATATTCCAATGACTATTTTTAACATAACTGGAGGTAAAAATTTTGAAAATGAATGGAGCGCGGGCACTGCTTGAGTGCTTGAAGAATGAGGGCGTCGAAATCTTGTTTTTATATCCCGGAGGAGTAATTTTAAAACTGGCTGACGAAATTTTTCTGGAGAACTTCCCGTATATCTTGCCGGGACATGAACAAGGCGCAGTTCATGCGGCAGACGGTTATGCGCGGGCAAGCGGCAAAGTCGGTGTAGTTATTGCTACAAGCGGACCCGGCGCGGCGAATTTGGTTACGGGTATCGCTACAGCGAACATTGATTCGATTCCGCTGGTTTGCATTACGGGGCAAGTTGCCAATCCCGCTATCGGCAAAGATTCTTTCCAAGAAGTTGACGTTTGCGGAATCACGGCACCTATAACCAAGCATAACTACCTTGTTAAAGACGTGAACGAATTGCCTCGCGTCGTCAAGGAAGCATTTTTCATTGCACGGACGGGCAGACCCGGACCTGTGGCGATTGACATTGCCGCTGACGTGTTCAATGCTGAAATTGATTTTGAATATCCCGACGAAATAAATCTGCGCGGCTACAACGGTAAAAATCCCGTTACGGAGTCGGACGTTGATGAAGTTGTCAAAGCGGTTGAAGCTTGCGAACGCCCCTTGATTTTCTGCGGCGGCGGCGTGACAAGCTCCGATACTTCGGACGATTTAAGAAAAATTTTGGCGCGTCTCGGTTGCCCTTCAACCTCAACATTAATGGGTTTAGGTTGCATTGACGCTGATACTGACGGATTTTTGGGCTTTGCGGGAATGCACGGCTCCTACGGCGCGAATATGGCTATTCAAGCTTGCGACTTGCTCCTTTGTATCGGAATGCGTTTCAGCGACAGAGTTACGGGGCGCGTTGTGGATTTTGCACCGAATGCAAAGATTGTGCACTTTGAACTTGATCCAGCCGAGATGAATAAAAATGTTCAAGTCGATTTAAAGGTTTTGGGCGACCTGCGCGAATCTCTGCCGTTGTTCAAAAATAAATTGGACGAATCACTTACCAATTTTGCCGAGAAATTTTCCGCATGGAAGAATCAAGCCGTCGCAAAAGGTTGGGAACACCCGTTCAGTTGGCAAGACGAACAAGATTTGATTAAACCCGGCGCACTCATTACTAAAATCAGCAGTATTTGCGATGAAAATACAATTGCCGTTACGGACGTCGGGCAACACCAGATGTGGGCAGCGCAATTCTTCAAAGCTCGCAAGCCGCGCCAATTTTTGACTTCGGGCGGGCTGGGAACTATGGGATTCGGACTCCCTGCCGCAATGGGCGCGAAGTTGGCTTGCCCCGATAAAAATGTCGTGCTGTTCACGGGCGACGGCTCAATCATGATGAACATTCAAGAGCTTGCCACGATTGCCGATAACAACATTGATATTAAAATCGTCATTGTGCACAATTTTATTTTGGGCATGGTCGGGCAATGGCAGAGATTATTTTACAATCATCATTATTCGGCGTCGGAACTCAAATATAAGCGCGACTTCGTTAAAATTGCTCAAGCTATGGGCGTTCGCGGCTATCGTTTGACTAAGGCGGAAGAATTGGACGATGATTTGGTTGAAATACTTTTCTCTAAGGGCGCGGCAGTTATCGACGTTTATGTTCCCGAAGAGGAAAACGTTTTGCCTATGGTTCCCGGCGGCAGACCTTTAAATCAAATGGTTTTGGGTAAGGAGTGAGTCTTTTTTATGCAAAAATATTTTTTAGCTGTGCTTGTCGAGAATAAACCGGGCGTTTTAACTCACGTTTCGGGCTTAATCAGCCGTCGCGCCTTCAATATCGAGAGCATTTCGGCGGGCTATACTGAAGAGCCGTCTGTTACTCGCATAAATATCGTTGTCAGCGTCGAATCGGAAAATGAGCTTGACCAAGTTGTCAATCAGCTCGGCAAGTTAATCGACGTTATTAAAATCGTCAACCTCAGCAAGTTTCCGTCCATTGAGCGCGAATTGGTTATGATTAAAGTTAGGGCGAACAAGGAAACTCGCGCAGATTTGGTGAGCGTCGTTGATATTTTCCGTGCGCAGATTGTCGATATTACTTCCGAAAACGTCGTTATCGAATTGACGGGCAGTCAGAATAAAATTGATGCGATTTGCGAAGTCTTAAGCGATTATGAGATTGTCGAAATTGCTCGGACGGGTACAATCGCCTTGTCGAGAGGTCCGATACCCGTTAAGGCAATGTAATGAAGAAATTTTTTCTCTTATCCCTTATCCCTTTTCTCTTATCCCTTTTGGTCGGTTGCGGGAATCAGATTGAGACTGTGCCGCCGTTGCCGGGAACTTTGCCGAATATTTTAACTGCGCCCGAAAAAACAGACACTGATATTTATTTTGACGCAACAGTTTCTATGAAGGGCTTTACGACGCTTGCGGCGGGCAATGTTTATATCACTTTGCCCGATTTGCTGGGTGATTTATGCGGGGCGGCGGGCGAAGTAAAATTCTACAGTTTCGGCGAACAGATTCACGAGCTGGACGGCAGAAGTTATCGACAATTCACCGCGCCCGAAGTTTATAACGAGGCGATAACTGCCGTTGCCAACGTTGTCGACCGCGCAGATACTTCGCACCTTTCCATAATCGTTACGGATTTATTTGAGAGCGACTCCGATTGGTCAAACGTCACTCAAAAACTTCGCGATAAATTTTTTGCAAATCATTTGTCGGTTGCGGTTATAGGGATAAAAAATTCTTTTCACGGAGAAATTTTTGACGTAGGTTTGAATGCCGCCCATTTCAATTACAATTCTGCCGATAATCCCGATAAATTCCGTCCGTTTTATCTCCTAATCATGGGCAGAGACGATTTTGTTAAAAATTTCCTGCGCAAATTCAGTGAACGTCAAAATCTCCCGAACGACACGGGCTATTTGCTGTTATCGGAGAATTTAACGGAGACGGCAAGCGATTTTTCAAATTTTGAACTCGGCGAAGTGGAAAATTTTTATTCGGATAATACACTGGGCTTGGATAATCGGGTTAAGGAATTCGGATTGGATAAGTTTTCTGAGGCGGCGTCGTTCATGCTGAATTGGAAATATGAACCGCCGCTCGGAGCTTGTCCGCTTGATTTATCGGAAGTCGAAACTGCGATTGAAATATTTTCGTTTGAGGGCGAAGAGTGGACGCCGCTTGAAAAAAATGATGTGCGCGTCAGCCTGTTAAAAGACGACAGACAATCGGAAAATTTCTTGGTAAAAGTTTCTTTGACGCCCGAAAAATCTTTGGCGGAAGGGAAATTAAATTTTGTTCGGATAAAAGTTATGCCTAAGGAAAAAGGTTATAAATTGCCGTTATGGGTTGAACATTGGAGCGTTAATGTTGACGGCGCGGCTAAAAATTTTGACGGCTCAAAGACTGTGAACTTAACGCGAATTCTCGGCTCGCTGAAAGATTCGATTTTCGCAACGTCGAGACCCGCGCTCATGAATATAAATTTCGCAGTAACGCCCTGAATAATGGAGGTTGAAACCATGAGGAAAATTTTGTTAATGACGGCGGCGATATTTTTTGTGCTGACGAATACGGCATTTGCGGCGCAGAGTTTTAAAAATGTCGGTGTTATCATAGTTGGCGGCGCGGAATTCAAGACAAGCGACTATTACAAAATAATTAAAAGCGAAGTCAAACCGATTAGCGGCTCGAAAATTGTTTTCGGCAACGATTTGCAAACGCTTTATAAAAAATATTGGCTCCAACAAGGTTACATAGGCGAACAAGTGCCGCAGAAAGATGACTTGATTAATTTTACGAACATGAGCGGTTGCGACAAAATTATTTGTCTTATCGTTGCGGATTCGGTCGTCGATAAACACAACAGCTCCAATCATCGCGAAAAGTCTCGTGTATCCGTCCAACTCGACGCTTACATTTGCACAAAAACGGAAGTCGTTGACGTATTGGCGGCGACTAACGAACAAACTTCAAAGGGCAGTGATTTGCGCGCTCGTCGCGGTGCCTTTCAAAAATGTTTAAAGGAAATCGGCAAGACTTTAAACGACAGAATTTAATCGATAACCGCGCCGCCCAAAACTTCGTCATCGTCATAGAAAACTATCGATTGTCCGGGCGTAACGGCGCGTTGAGGCTCGAAGAATTCTGCTTGCAAAAAGTTTTCTTCCTCCGTAACTTTACACGCGGCAAATTTTGAACCGTAGCGAATTTTAGCTTGCAAAGTGGCGGGCAAAGTCGGTTTGTAAATCCAATGCGGCTCTGTAGCCGTCAAAGTTTTTGTAAAAAGTTTATCGTTGGTATCGACGATAACTTTTTTGTTTGCAACGTCAAGGCGCGTGACGTAAAGCGGTTGCGGGGCGGCAATTCCCATGCCCTTGCGTTGACCGATTGTGTAATTCGCAACGCCGTTATGATGTCCCAAAATTTTTCCGTTCGCGTCGACAATCTCGCCCGCTTGCAATGCCTGCGCGGAAGGCGCGCGATTTGTTATGAAACTTTTATAATCGTCATCGGGCACAAAACAAATTTCTTGACTGTCGGGCTTATCGGCAACCGGCAATTTCAATTCCTCAGCCAATCTGCGCGTCTCAACCTTTGAAAATTCTCCGAGCGGTAAAATAATCTTAGCCAATTTCTCAGCCGTCAAATTGTAAAGAACATACGACTGGTCTTTTTTAACGTCGACGGCTTTTTTTAATTTAAACCGTCCGTCCTCAAAGACAATCCGCGCATAATGCCCCGTTGCCATATAATCCGCGCCCAAGTCTTTAGCAAAATCGAACAGCGCACCGAATTTAATTTCGCGATTGCAACGAACGCAAGGATTTGGCGTCCGACCGCGCAGATATTCTTCGACAAAATAATTCTCAACCTTGTTTCGGAAAATTTCTCTGAAGTCTGCGACGAAATGATTTATCCCCAAATGCTCACAAACGCGGCGGGCGTCAAGAATATTTTTATCGTCATCATCAAGACGCATTGTCACGCCGATAACTTCAAAATCTTTTTTCAAAAAAAGTGCCGCAGTCAACGAGCTGTCAACACCTCCGCTCATTGCTACGGCAATCAATGTATTCATTTTAATCACTCCAAAAAATCAATCTTGTCTGGGCTTGGGCGTTTCGTAAACGTCCGTATGTAAAAATTCACTCTTGATAACTTCATTGCCGCTGTACCACACGCGATAAATCGACGGCGACATATCCGAGCCTTCGCGCTCAATCGCAATATTCGCGCCGCCCAAATCAGCCTTCGTGCCGAGTACGTAAACGCTAAGCGTCGAGCCGTAAGCCTCAGCAATCAGATAGACATTGTGCGGAAAATCATTGCGGAATTTAAAATCAAGATAGCCGTCGGCAACAGTGGCATCACGACCGGGCGCGACGTATGTCGATTGATAAAAATGCGGAGTTCTTTCAGTCGGAGTAAGCCCCGCCAATAAAACCGCATTGTAAAGCGTCGAGCTGACTTGGCAAACGCCGCCGCCGTAATCTTCGGCAGGTCGTCCGTTAATTATAACGCCCGCAACTTTATAGCCCGCGTCCCAAGTGCGCTCGCCCACCGTGTCATTGAATGAAAAAGTCCAACTGCTTTTAACAAGCTTATGCGAAATCGCATTGGCGGCAAGCCAAATGTTATCGCCGCGATCTCCGGGATAATAATAAGTGCTGTAAGTGCCGATAACCGAATCAATTTCGGCTATGTCCTCCGTCGTGACGAACGGCATAATATCTTCGGGCACGAGTTCAATTACGCCTTTGGGAAGATTTAAACTTGTCAAAGGCTCGCGCAGACTCTCGGCGATTTGTTCGGTGTTTAATTTTTTGCCGATAACAGCGGGAGTTTTTTCAATCGCGCCGCCCGAAGTGAATTCGACAAAGGCATTGACGGGATCGCGATTAATCTGCGCGGCAATGTCGGCAAGTTTCTCGTCAAGCAAAGTCGAATCGTATTCGGCGGAAAGTTTCACGTCGCGACCGTTAAGCATACATTTAATCTGATTGTTGAAGTTATCGAGAGCCGAGCCGCCGCGCCCGTAACCGAATGCCTCTTGCTCCGCCTTTTCTACCAGCGGTTTCAGATTAATTTCTTCAGGCGTGACTTCAAACTCCGTGCCCTCGTAACGGAAGGTAAGTTTATGAACTTTCTGCGCGGCTATATTCATGATAATTTTATCGGCATCGCGCTTATTGAGTCCGTTAATCGCTTGCCCTTCAAAGCTGATACCGGGAACAATTTTATCGCTGTCCGCCATGTAATTTGAAAAAGCAAGCGTCCCTACTCCGACAGCCGCTATCGAAGCCGCCAATGTCATTGAAACTTTCTTCGAGAGAAAATTTTTAAGGTTAAACTTTTCTACTTCTGTAGTCTCCACAAAAATTTCGCCTCCATATTTTGTTCAGACTATTATAACCCAAAAAAATTTAATTTCAATTAAGGCGACAGATTTTCAGGTCGTTATGCCAGTGAACGTAACCGCCCGGCAAACTCAAATAAGCATTCGGACTTATGACGTTGAATTGAAGGGCGCACGGAATAAAATCGCACATTTCAGCCGAGCTTAAAGTTTCGTCAAGCGGCGTCGAAATAACGCAAGCTATATCATACATTTCCTGCCGCAATTCGACTTTGAATTTCCAATCGAGAACGTAGACTTCGCCCGCCTTTGCGTCGAAAATCGCTTTGGTATCGTTAAAGCGCGAGTCCGTGTAAATTAAATCAATGCCCGTCGCGTTGCGAATGTGATAACCCATGCCCAAACACTCAACGTCTTTTTGGAACTTGATAACCATACGCAAAATAACTTCCTGCCCGAAAATAACTTCCGAAATTAATTCGCCGTCAAGATTTAGGAGCTGAACGTTTTCAAAAATCGCCCGCTTATCGCCGATTCGTTGATACGTCGCATTCTTCATGAAAATATCTTTGCCGCGCTCCAAACTCTCTTTAGAAAATTCACTGACCCCTGACCCCTCTTCACTGACCACTGAATTTCCGCGCAGATTGTCGACAAGATTATTTTGACGTTGCGATTGCTCCGCGCTGAGTTCGCCTCGCGACTCCAACAGCATATTACGATAAACTTCAACGACCTCTTTAGCCGGCGCGTCCATTAAAATTGTCCCCGACTTCATCAGAAATGCTCGTTCGCATAAATTTTTTACGGCAAAGGTATCATGGCTGACGAAAATAACCGTCACGCCGCCCCGAATCATCGAACGCATTTTATCCATACACTTGCTTTGAAAAAACGCGTCCCCGACACTTAAAGCCTCGTCGACAATCAAAATATCCGGCTCGACAAACGCATTAACCGCAAATGCCAACCTTGCAAACATTCCCGAAGAATAAGTTTTGACGGGCTGATTAATAAATTCGCCAATGTCGGCGAAGGCGATAATATCATCAACTTTTGCGTCCATAACGTCGCGATTATGACCGATTAAAAGCCCGTTCATGTAAATATTTTCAACGCCCGTCATTTCGGGATTAAAGCCCGCGCCCAATTCCAAAAGTGAGGCAATGCGCCCGTTGACTTCGATATTGCCGCCGCTCGGAGTCAAGACGCCCGTAATAATTTTTAACAACGTCGATTTACCCGCGCCGTTTTTGCCGACGAGTCCGATATTTTCACCGCGCCTTATCTCAAACGAAATATCATTCAGCGCGTAAAAATCTTTGCTGTAACGTTTTCGGAACGGGTGAAAAGTTTCCTTAAGCCTGTCAATATCCCGCTCGTAAATCTTATAAATCTTCGTGAGATGCTCGGCTTTTATTGCAATGTCATTCAAAATCTTTCTCCGCCTCAAAGCTTAAACTGCGCAACTTCGCTGTGCATTTCGTTTGCAAGTTCGGCAAGAGTTCTGCTCGCATCGGCAACTTCATTCATGGTTGCCGTTTGTTCTTGAGTCGCCGCGCTGACGGAGCCGGCATTTTCACTCGATTTGTTTGCTATCTCGCGGACTTTTGTAATCGCCTCAAAAATTTCTCCGTTGCTCATGAAGACTTCGCCGATACCCGCCAAACTTTTTTCAACGTTAGCGGTGAGTTTGGTTGATTGCTCCTTTATGCCGACAAAAGCATCGCCCGTTTCGGCAACCGACTTTGTACCTTCAGCAACACAACGATTGCCGTTTTCTATCGACTCGACCGCCGTCGCCGTATCTGTTTGAATCGTCCCGATTAATTTTGCAATAGTGGTGGCTGCTTCTGCCGATTGCTCAGCCAATTTGCGAACTTCCTCAGCGACGACTGCAAAGCCGCGACCGTTTTCGCCTGCGCGAGCCGCCTCGATTGCCGCATTTAACGCAAGCAAATTGGTTTGTCCCGCTATGCCCGAAATGGTTTCTACAATCTGCCCGATTTCGTCCGAACGCTTGCCGAGTTCCCCGATAACTTTTGAGGACGAAGTTACCTGCTTTTCAATGTTTTTCATCATCTCAATAGCTATATCGACTTTTTCTCTGCCCTCATTGGCATTGACCGCGCTGTCTTGAGCGATTTGCTCCATTTCCAACGCCGTTTGGCTAAGCTCGTCCATTCTGTCGGTCATGGCTTGGAATTTCTCTTCCAAAATTTGAATTGTCTTTTCCTGTTCGGCTGTGCCTTCCGTTAAAACGTTCATGCTTTGCGCAACCACCGCGATTGATTCATTGGTCTGCTGAGTGCCCGCAGTAAGTTCTTCGCCTGCCGCAGATACTCGCTCCGAACATTCCGCTATTTTAGTCAACAATCGCTTAAGCCGAAACTTCATATCGTTGACGCCTTCGGATAAGGCTCCGAGTTCGTCTTTAGATTTAACTTCCAAATCATTAATGCGCAAATTGCCGCCCGCGATTTTTTTCATGCTGTCGGCAATGTCATTGATTTGCTTAATCATCTTTCCGATAATCACATTCGACGCAAACGCGCAGATTAAAACAATCACGATAAGGGCAACCGCTATCGAGACAACCAAATCTTTAACGATACTGTCCATCTCGTGAACGCTGACGCCGACGAATAACATTCCAATCGTCTTGCCCGCCGTGTCCTTAATCGGCTGATAAGCGGCGTAATGTTGCTCGCCCATGACGTTAGCCTCGCCGACAAAGCTTTTACCTTGATTTATGACGTTTTCAATAACTGCCGCCGATGCCTTTGTTCCGACTGCGCGGGCACCTTGAGCATTTTTAACCGTCGTGGCTACGCGTGTATCTCCGTTAAAAATCGTGACTTTGCCGTTGCAAATTTGACTTAAAGAATCGACTATCGCGTCCGCGCCGTCCATTTGCTCCGCGCCTTTGTAGAGAATTCCGTCCTTCAAATTCCATTCGCCCTCATAGCGATTATCCAAAATTTCAGACAGTGATTTAACGTCGGCGGCGGCTTTCATCTCCAATGCCTTTGCAAAACCTTCTTCGGCGCGAAGATAGCCGATTATCCCCATAAGCACACATGCGACGATTACTATCACATTAACCGCCAAAATCGATTTGGTTTTCAATCCCATTGTTGGATTCCTCCTTACAGCTTGAATTGAGAAACTTCGCTGTGCATTTCGCCCGCCAATTCGGCAAGTGTTTTACTAGCATTTGCAACTTCCTGCATTGTCGCCGTTTGCTCTTGAGTAGCCGCGCTGATTGAACCCGCTGTATCATTCGACTTGCCGGCTATCTCGCGAACTTTCTTTATCGCCTCAAAAATTTCTTCGTTGCTCATAAAAATTTCCCCGATACCCGCCAAACTTTTTTCAACGTTCGCGGTGAGTTTGGTTGATTGCTCCTCAATGCCTTGAAGTGCCTCGCCCGTCTCGGCAACAGATTGAGTACCTTCTTTAACGCATTCATTGCCCTCTTCGATTGATTCGACCGCAGAATTTGTATCGGTTTGAATCGTCCCTATAAGTTTTGCAATAGTGGTAGCCGCTTCTGCCGATTGTTCAGCCAATTTGCGAACTTCCTCCGAAACGACTGCAAAGCCTCTGCCGTGTTCGCCGGCGCGAGCCGCCTCGATTGCCGCATTTAACGCAAGTAAATTGGTTTGTCCCGCTATCCCCGAAATGGTTTCTACAATCTGCCCGATTTCGTCCGAACGCTTGCCGAGTTCCCCGATAATTTTTGCCGAAGAACTGACACGCTCCGCAATATTTTTCATAGCCGCAATCGCCGCATCGACTTTAGCTTTACCGTTTGCCGCATTACTCGCGCTGTCCGTCGCTATTTGCTCCATTTCCAAAGCCGTTTGACTGAGTTCGTCCATTTTATCGCATAAGTTTTTAATCTTGTTTTCAAGCGTTCCGATAGTCTGTTCCTGTTCGGCGGTGCCCGCAGTCAAATTCTCCATACTGCCTGCAACCATTGTAATTGATTCGCTGGTCTGTTGAGTGCCGGCAGTCAATTCCTCACTCGACGCCGCAACCCTTTCCGAACATTGCGCCACGTTCTTTAAAAGATTTTTAAGCTTAATCTTCATGTCATTGACGCTTGCCGATAAAATCCCGATTTCGTCTTGCGATTTAATTTCCAAGTCCTTAATCTGCAAATCGCCGCCCGATATTTTTTTCATTGCCGAAACAACCGAATCGAGTTGCCCGACCATTTTCCCGATAAAGAAATTCGACGCGATAACACAGATTAAAACAATTACGGCTATTGCCAGCGCGGTTGAGGAGAAAATTAATCCTATAAGCATGTCATTCATTTCTTTGACGCCGACGCCCACGAAAAGCATTCCGATTGTTTTACCTGCCGCGTCTTTAATCGGCTGATAAGCGGCGTAATGTTGCTCGCCCATAACCATTGCCTCGCCGGAGAAAAAATTTCCTTGAGTTATGACGTTGTTGATAATCGCCTCCGACGCCTTTGTTCCGACTGCGCGGGCACCTTGAGCATTTTTAACCGTCGTGGCTACGCGAGTATCTCCGTTAAAAATCGTAACCTTGCCGCCGCAAACTTGACTTAACGAATCAACAAGAGCGTCCGCGCCGTCCATTTGTTGTTCGCCTTTAAATAACAAGCCGTTTTCCAAATGCCAATCGCCTTCATAGCGATAATTCAGAATTTCGGCTATGGATTTAACGTCGGCTGACGCTTTCATCTCCAATGCCTTGGCAAAAACTTCGCCTGCGCGGAAATATCCGATAATCCCCATAAGCACACAGACGATAATAATAATTGTGTTTACTGCAAGAATGGATTTGGTTTTGAGATTCATTGATTAGTGTCCCCCGTCAAGAATTTTTCTTGCATTGTATCACAGATTCCGCGCAGATAACAAAAAAAATTTAGCCGATAACACAATGCTATCGACCGTTTTAAAACTTGAAATTTTTCTGAACGTATAATATAATCTCGCCAATGCTACTTCCCTCTCAACTTCTTAGCAGTAATCTAAAATGAGAGGAGGTGAGAGCGATGATGAGTATCGTTACGTCACTTGTCATCGGTGTCGTTGCCGGCATTATCGGCAATTACATTTACGACAAGTACATTAAGTAAGTAGCAGGTCTTTTCATCCGGTTGCCCCAGATAATCGGTATCGTCAATCGGTTAGGCAAAACGAAGCCCCCGTCGGTTCATCACTCCGGCGGGGGTTTTTCGTTCGGTAATTATCGTGCTCGATATTCTTATTACGCTTTTTTGTTTATCCAGCTTTTAGAATTTACCACATGCATATTTTTTTGTCAAGGCAAAACGAAGCCCCCGCGCAGTTCGTCACGTTGCGTGGGGGTTGTTCTTCGTTTGTGATAGCAACGACTCGTATCATTACGTCTGGTGTTATTACGTCGCAAGTAAATTTACCACACGCATATTTTTTTGTCAAGGCAAAACGAAGCCCCCGTGCAGTTCACCCTTCTGCGCGGGGGGTTATTCGTTTCGGTGATACTCATGGAAATACGTTTTCGGTTCAACTCTTCTACTTCCATTTAAAAATTTATCACACAACTAATTTTTTGTCAAGGACTCGTAAAGTTTCATAAGCTCGGCGACAATCGCCGGCTCGTCGTCCAAAATTTCTTCAAAGCCGTAAGCCGCCGCAACCGCCTTGTCGTTCGCTCGGTGAGCCTTTCGCAAATCGGCGGGCATTGTCAGTTCATCATATAAATCCGCCAACGTCGAATCGGGATAACGCGCCCTTACCTCCAAAATTTTCTGCGCGGTTGTCTCGATTAAATCACTTTGTGTAGCATTTGGCGAACACCAACTAAAATTATTGTAGACAACACTGCCCGAATAACGATAGCTGGTTCCTAAATATCCCGCAGTCACTCTCATCCACGCCATATGTATTGAACTCGTTAAAATCCCAAAATGATACAGTGTTGCGTTTGGAACAATTAAATTTGCATTGCTCGCAATAACATTTGGCGGCATGAATCCCATAGGAATATATTTTCTACCGCCCGAAGAATGACACGGAATTAAAATATAATCGGTCGTCGGTTGCGAAATGAAAAAGAATAAATGCGGCGTCGCGGCTTTTTCGCGTGTCGGTTTTGCCGAACTTGCCTCGCGCATTTTCTTAACGCCTTCAAGTCGACGATAAATTTCTTTATTGCGAAGTTCAGCGGGCGTCGCATTAACCAGCCATAAACAATATCTCTCGACGTTGTTAATAAATTCGTTGCCGCCGACATATCGATAAATAAATTTTTCAAGTGAGGGTTCACGTTTAAGAATTTCTTCGCGCTCGGCAGGTGACAAAATTAAATTGCCGCCGTCGCTCGGCTTATTGCCTAAAAAAATTTTCGGTACGAAATCTTGAAGATGTTTTGCGCGGCTCTCAATAAAAACAGTCGGGGCGTCGACAAGGTAAGGATTGATATTTTTGGCAGGGTAAACTTTATCGCCTTTAAAAATTTTTTTATCAACGGGCAAATTCCTGTCGGCAATGCCGATAACGACGCAATGAACGGCGGCTTTGTCGGTACTTTCGCTGTCCCACTTAAAAGTTTGATGTGCGAAAATGATTTGCATACCGTAATCATCGAGGACTTTTTTCCAGAGCGGCGCAACCTGTTCGCCTTGAGTTATAGAATTCGTGGAGACGAACGCGGCTTTAATCTTTGTGCCCTGCATTAATTGCGCGGCTTTGTGATACCATGCACCGACGTAATCAATACTGTTGGAGAGTTTAATTTTGCCGAAAATCTTAACGGCGTCGGCTTTTTGCGCGGCATTCATCATACTCGCCCCGATAAACGGCGGATTGCTGATAACATAATTAGGAATGCGTAATGCGCAATGCGTAATTGAAAAAAGCTCTTTCCAGTCGACGTGTAGCGCATTAGCCTCGTGAATGTTTTCAAACTCCTTGAGCGGGAAATTTTTCAAGTCCTTATGAACAAGGGCGGCTGTCTCCTTTTTCATTTTGAGTTCCGCAATCCACATTGAAGTTTTGGCGACCGTTACCGCAAAATCGTTTATTTCTATGCCGTAAAAATTCTGTATGGAAACTTTAATTGGGTCGTCCAATTCCCCAAGTTGAATTTGACTGCCCAGCAATTCTTTTAAAACTTCATTCTCCAAACGTCGCAAGCTCAAATAACTTTCCGTCAAAAAGTTGCCGGAGCCGCAAGCAGGGTCGAATATTTTAATCGCGGCTAGTTTGTCTTGGAAATCGCGGAGCTGTTTTTTATTTTTTATGGCGTTGAATTCTTGTCGCAGGTCGTTCATAAACAGCGGGTCGATTACCTTATGAATATTTTCGACGTCGGTATAATGCATGCCACCTTTGCGCCGCGTTTCGGGGTTCAACGTCGATTCAAAGACCGTGCCGAAAATCGTCGGGCTGATTCCTTCCCAATTAAAATTACTGCTTGCCTCCTCCAATAACAGCTCGCGGAGTTCGGGCGTAAAGTTCGGGAAATCGATTTCATCTGCGAACAAGCCGCCGTTGACATAAGGAAAATCTTTAAGTGCGTCGTCGAGATAAGGAC
>JAFZIQ010000116.1 GCA_017554285.1 Selenomonadaceae bacterium | reverse complement strand
TATGTTTGAGGACGATAACGGCAAGCCCGACTTCGACGGTAAAATTCGTTCGGCGCGATTGATTAAAGAAGGTGCCCCGAAGTGTCCAAATTGCGGCAATGCTCTTGTTAAACGTAAAGGAGCGCACGGCGAATTCTGGGGCTGTTCGGCTTATCCGAAATGTCAAACGAGCTTTAGCGATAAAGACGGTAAGCCCAATTTCGACGGTAAAAAATCTCGTCGCCCCAAAAAGTTGCCTTCACGTTCAAAAAAATTTTCCGCGCCCGAAAATTTTAATCTCGACGACTTCGAGCCGATAATTTCTTCCGCTGATTTCGATTAAACATCGGAAAGGAATATCACGCCCGCGCAGATTAAAATTACCGTCAACGTCGCGTAAAAATCTAATTTCGTCAAGCGCAGTTGTTTCATGTGAGTTCGTCCTTCGCCGCCCCGATAACAACGCGCCTCCATTGCCATTGCCAAATCGTCTGCGCGGCGAAAACTCGATAAGAATAGCGGTACCAATATCGGAACCATTGAACGCAATCGCTTGACAAGCCCGCCCGATTCAAAATCCAAGCCGCGTGATTTCTGCGCCTTGATAATCTTATCCGTTTCCTCAAGCAACGTCGGCACAAAGCGGATTGCTATCGTCATCATCATTGCCAATTCGTGACTCGGCATGCCGATTTTCTTCAACGGCGATAAAAGTTTTTCGGTTGCGTCGGTTAATTTAAGCGGCGAAGTCGTGAACGTCAGCAAGCTCGACAACACTATCAACAGCACGAGCCGCAAGCTTATTTTCACGCCGTAAATAATTCCCTCTGTCGTCATTTTGAACACGTAAAATTTTGCCAAGATTTCTCCGTCGTGGCTCACAAAATGAATCAGCAACGTAAATAAAATTATCCAGCTCAACGGCTTGACGGATTTTAAAACTGTCAGCGGCGGCACTTGCGACAAAAAAATTAATCCCGCCGTCAAAGTCGTCAGCGCGAGATAAGCCGCCCGACCTTCCGCCGTGAATATCAAAATCATCAGCGCGAACAACAAAATTATTTTTGTGCGCGGGTCGAGCCTGTGCAATATCGAATTGCCCGGAAAGAATTGTCCGAGCATTATATCCCGTAACATTCCTAATCCCTAGTCCCTAAATATCATCGCGATACATTATCGGCAACGTCTTTATTTTGAGATGATTTTTCTTCAGCCAAACCGTCAACATTCGTTCGGAGAAAAAGGACATCATGCGCGAATAGACATGCGGCGCGTCGATTAATTTCGTGTCGCCGATTTTTACTCTCTCGGAAAGTTCCTCCGTAGCGTCAAGCATGAACGAAAACAGCCATTCGCAATAAGCATTCAAAATATTTCGGCGCGTAATGTGCATTCCGTACAGAAAACATACAAAGCCGTTAAAAACTGCGTCGTAAGAGTCTAGATAATCGGGCTGATTTTTGGTCAAATGCTTGCGAACGACTTTTTCAGACAGCTCAACCAGCTCCGGAAATTTCGTCGAATAAATCATAAGCTCAAGTTGCGTCCTGTCGCTCAATCGCTCGGTGTGAACGATAATATCATACTCGCTTAAGATTTTTAAAATCTCCGCCTCGCTCAAAAGATTTTTTGCGTTAAAGACGTATTCGCCGGGACGATACTCTTTTTGCTTAAGATTGCTCGTGAAGAATCGGCGATAGTGGACAAAGCCCGCGTGTGTGTGATTTGTATTTTTCCAAATCCAATAAAGCGCGGTGACTTCATCTAGGAAAGGATTGAGGCGGCTGATATTGTCACCCGAATCGTCGCCGATATAACCGAAATCATTTTTGGCGCGAACGTGCCCCGCATGAATTATCCTATAACATTTTGGAAGCTTGGAAAGTTTAACGTCCTTGTGAGTTACGATATAAATTCCGACATCGGCGGGCGGCATAATTTTTTTTATCAGGCACCATGCGCCGTTTTCGACTTTGAAACTCTCAATCTGCGCGAAAATATTTTGATTAATCGTCAACCAATTTTCGAGCGCGGAATTTTTTCTGACGAACAGCAAAATCTTATCGGCAACGTCGTTGGTTTGAATCATTGCGTCGATAAATTCTTCGGGCGTCCTTTCCTTACTGAAAATAATCGCGTCGTAAATGTGAAACTTGCATTCGTCGAAAGCCTTATAAATCTTGTCGTAAACGTTTTCGAGAATCGGATAAAGATTTTTGCCGACGCAATCAAGCTTTGTTTTAAAATCGCCGCGCAGATTGAAATCGCTTTTGGCAAAACAGCCGTCGAAGTCAAGCACACGCCCGAAATTTTTTCCTAGAATTTTATTGAGGACAGCGAACGCCTTATAAGAAAAAAATCCGTCGCTAATTTTTTTTGCAAAGGCGACAGCCGACATAACTTGAGTATTAAGCGGGGAATTTTCAAGATAATTATCAAGCTCCAAAGGGTCGGTAAAAATCAGATATTCCGCCTCGTCATCGACTATTTCAACGGGTTTATCGCCGATTATTTTTTTAAACTTTTCAACGTCGCCGCAGACAGACACACGCGGCACATAAGTCGCCATAAAAAAATTCCTCCTTTGCTCAAAAATTTTAAGCGGGAGTCTTTGATTCGTCAAGCCGATTGGTTATAATGATAAAAATTTTAAGGAGAGTGAACAAGTTGACAGAAAAGGAAAAAATGTTGGCGGGGCAATGGTATAACGCAAATTTTGATTCGGAGCTTGCTAAGGAGCGGGCGTTCGTCAAAGATTTATGTATGGAGCTGAACGAAACGCGCATGAGAGATTTGGCACGTCGCAGGAAAATTTTGCGCGAGATTCTGCCGAACGTAAACGCGGACGCCGTAGAAATTTTATCGCCGTTCATGGTCGATTACGGCTACAATATTTATCTCGGCGCGGGAACTTTTTTGAATCACAACTGCTATTTTATGGACTGCGCGGAAATTCGACTTGGCAAGAAAGTTTTCGTCGGACCGAACTGCGGCTTTTACACAGCGATTCATCCGCTTGATATTGTCAAACGCGCAGAAGGTTTGGAGCGGGCAGAGCCGATAATAATTGGCGACGACGTTTGGATAGGCGGCGACGTGACGATTTTGCCCGGCGTAAAGATTGGACGCGGCTCGGTTATCGGAGCGAAATCGCTCGTGACTAAAGACGTGCCGGAAAATGTTATGGCGTTCGGCAATCCCGCAAAGGTTGTTAAAACAGTCGGCTTGGAGACGTTGCTGGTATGAATCGCGATAAAAATTTTTATTGGCTGTTGTTCAAATCAACCTTTATCGTGAGTATGTTCACGGTGGGCGGCGGCTACGTCATAATTCCTTTGCTCAAAGCCAAATATGTTGATGAATATCATTGGATAAGCGACGAAGAAACTTTAAACATGGTCGCAATCGCGCAGTCTACGCCGGGCGTTATGGCTGTCAATACGGCTATCATGCTCGGCTATCGCATGGCGGGCATTTTGGGCGCATTGACGGGAATGTTCGCAACAGTTTTGCCGCCGCTGATTATAATTACAATCGTCGCCACATTTTATGACTTGGTCGCCTCAAATGAATACGTCCAACTCGTTTTAAAAGGTATGCAATGCGGCGCGACGGCTCTTCTCCTCAACGTGGCGATTGACTTGCTCAAAAAACAATTCTCCAAAAAATTAATCCTGCCGATTGTAATAATTCTCGGAACGTTCATTGCGAATTTATTTTTCGGCGTAAATATCATGATACTGGTTGCGATTGACGGCGTCATAGGATTTTTCCTTCTGCGCGATAAAAAATATGAATAAAAAAATAAGCCCGTCGCTTTGACGAGCTTTTTTGTTATCATTTCAAGAATTCAAATGCCTTGCCGTCTGCCAAAAAGTTCGTTAAAAACTTAGGCAATTTTTTATTGCAAAGCCCCTGTTTGTTAAGCCAATTAAAAATGTCTTCTTCGGAGCGGAAAGGATTCTTTTGGTGTTCGGCGATTAAAATTTTCTTGACAAAGGAATCAAAATCGTCCTCAGCAAATTCTTCCGATAAAAAGATTGTCAAAGAAAAGTTCGCATACGTCATAGGTAACTTTAACTTGTAAAGGAAATCGCCCGCCATAGACGCCACACTTTCCAATAAAAAACCATTCCACGCGATTTCCAACTGTGGAAACTCGCTGTAGTCCTCAAAATTTTTCGCGAGTTTCCAACCGTTATTTTTATCAACCGCCTCGCAAATTTTTTCGCTGACTGTTGAAATAACTTCCTCCGTCACGCCGACAGATTCGGGACGCATTAAACTAAATTCATCGACGCGAATAAAATCGGGGAATATGCAATCCAGCAAATAATTTTTGTGCAAGTAGCCGATACCGCAATCCTCGCTGACTGAAATAAAGTCTTTGATTTTAATTTCTGTCTTGTCACCCAAACTTTTCAGCAAAATCTTCCGCGCATTGATAGCTTTTATATCTTCGGTCGAAATGTACGGGCGAGAAAAATTAAATTTATCGCGGAACATGTATTGAAGTACGCCGAAAAGTTTATCATGCGTCCGAATCCTGTTGCGCTTCATGAAATCGGGAAAATTTTTGTAGAACAGTCCGAATAATGCACGGATATTGGTTGGTTTCGTGCAACTTTGATTGAGAAATTCTTTAATCGGCTCGAAATCTTCTTCCTGCAAGTTCAAAAGCGAGGAGTGAATAAAACTCCCGTCGCCGATGCGGAGGACTTCGACGCAACGTTTAAGCAGAAATTCTATATTATTTTTCCTTAAGAAACTGAAATGCGTCTTGATTTCCTGCGCAGTAACTTCGCCGCGTTCTTCAACAAACATTTCAAATTCCTTGCCCATATTCATATCGTCGGATTTAGTCAGATAATCTTTGCGCAGGATATAGGGCAGTTTATAAAATTTTATCACGCCCTGCATAAAATAAGCGTTGTCGATTTGTGTATCCGCGAAAACATCTTTCAGCGACTCGAAAATTTCTTTATAAAAAATGGCGGTGCGGTCGGAAGCGTCGATAAAATCTTTTATTTTCTGAATAACTTCAGGCGAGACGTTTACAAAATCAGGGTGAATGTATCGACCGCGATCGCAAAGCACGCAAGTTCTTGCAAGTGTCGCGTCAAGATTTCGTTCAGTAATGGGCGAATCTTCGCCAAAAATTTCTTGCCTGTATTTCATGAAACGCGAAAAAAAATTCTTGTTGCTGATTTTGTAGCCGTTCGGGAAACATTCTTTAACAATGTAGCTGAATTTAAAACCTAAGTTCAGCGGAATGCGATGAAAAATTTTTCCCGTGCATTCGTAAAATCTTTCAAGTTTATTTTTCAGCAAGTCGACGGGACAATTCCTTTCTTGAGCAAAAGCCTCAATCTTTTCATTGAAGATTTCTTCCTCAACAACTTCAGGAAAGGCTTCCAGCAATTCCGCTTCGGTAAATCCGACATCTTCATAAAAAACAAATGCCTGCAAGCTCTTATCGAAATTGAAAACATCGGTGCCGAGATTCATTTTATTGGAGACAAACCAAATAATTTCGGCGTCGTCCTCGTCGATAAATTTTTTTAGGTCGTCGAGATTCAAAACCGTTTTGCCGTCGTTGAGTGCGTATATAAAATTAAAAAGCTTTTTCAGCTCGAAACGCGATTTCATAAATTCATTGACGTAGTTTAATTCGATTTGACGAACTCTTTCGCGAGTCAAGTTTAACATTCTGCCGATTCTTTCGAGCTGTACGCCTTGAGCGCGGAGGCGAATGAGTTCAATATCACGTCGCATTTTAGATTTGAACGGGCTGAGCGCGATTTTTTTTGCGAAATCTTTCAAGTCCAATTTGAGTTCGTTGAAGAAATTATTCATCTCGTCTTCGTCGACGGTTTTGGAATTTGTCAGGAGCCACTTCGGAAGGGCGGAGAGAGTTAAATCTTCGGGTAAATCGCTGAAAATTTCGGGGTGTTTGAAGTCGTACATATGGAGTAACAGATGAACTTTTTTATTCTTGATTCTTTTGGGCAGAGCTTGCATTTTAAGGGAAAGAGTATCTTGAGGCTGAGAATTTATTATTACATTGGCGGAGAAATTTTCAAACGCGGCGATTATCAAATCAATTTGCGGGTCGTGTCTCAAGGCGGCGTCGCGCAGGAATTTATCGAGGTCGTCTTTGGCGCGTTGAAAGACTTTGGACGAAATTTTTTTCTTCTTTGAGGAGGCGAATTTTTTTAAGGTATCAGTCAAATTATCGATTGAATTCTTTCCGAATCCTTGCATGTTCGATATATCTTCGAGAGAAAAATTTAAGAGTTCGACGAGTGATTTGATATTATTTCTTGCCAACAACTTTTGAACTCGTTCGGAAAAACCTACCTCATTGACCAAAACATTTTCACGAGCTGCGAATTCGTCTATTTTAAAAATTTTTCGCAAGGGGAATTCGTAAAAAGATTTTTTTGGGGACTGAATTTTTTTTATGGTTTCATTTTGTAGGTTTGAGTTTTCAGCGACAGGGTTATTTGCCGTCATAAATATCATCTCCATTCTGAAAAAATTTTTTCTGTTGTTTTATACGCCGTAATTAAAAGTTTTTCCTGCTTACGCAAAAAGCCCGCCGATTAAAGCGAGCTTTTGAATTTTCATTGATGGTGCCTCAGAGCGGAATCGAACCACTGACACGGGGATTTTCAGTCCCC
>JAFZIQ010000115.1 GCA_017554285.1 Selenomonadaceae bacterium | reverse complement strand
GGTATGGTCTATATGCGAACACATTGGAACGATTGAAGAAATTTTGCCGCCCTTAGCAGTCGAAGGCGTATAGAAAATCGTCAAGTAAGCATTGCGGGCGAAATCGCCGCTGCCGCCGATACCGTTCATCATTTTGGTACCCGTGACGTGAGTTGAATTAATGTTGCCGTAAATGTCAACCTCAAGCGCGGTATTCATTGCGATAACGCCGAGACGGTGAACGACTTCGGGCGAATTGGAAATTTCTTCGGGACGGAGCAAAATATATTTGCGATATTTATCAATGTCCTTATAAAATCTGTCCATACCTGCAGGCGAAGGACTGAACGCCGTACCGCTGGCGAATTTCAATTTGCCGGCGTCGATAAGGTCGAGCATGGCGTCTTGAATGACTTCGGTATAAACAACGAGGTCGCCCATATCGGCTTCAACAAAACCTGCAAGGACAGCATTGGCAACGTTACCGACGCCCGATTGCAACGGCAAAAGTTGTTTGGGCATACGCCCTGCTTTAATCTCGGCGTTAAGGAATTCGAGAGTGAACTCCGCCATTTTCTTTGAGTTGTCATCAACAGGCGTGAGGTCGCGAGTATGATCTTTCACGTCGCAGGGAACGATGAATTTAATCTTGTCGGGTGTGCAGGGAATGTAAGTTGTACCGATTCTGTCGTCGGCATGAATAATCGGAATGGGCAGACGATTGGGCGGGTCTAACGGGACGTAGACATCATGCATACCTTCAAGCTCAAGCGGCTGAGTTGTGTTGACTTCGACGACGACGGTATCCGCGCTCTGAACGTAACTTGCCGCATTGCCGAGCGAAGTCGTCGGGATTAAATTTCCTTCCTCCGTGATTGCGCAAGCCTCAACCAATGCGAAGTCGATATTTTTCTTGATAAAGCCCGTGCGCGTCAACTGCGCGGATTCGCTGAGGTGCAAGTCGAGATAATCAACAGTGCCGTCATTAATTTCGGGACGGAGCTTGCTGTCGGTTTGGTAGGGCAGACGTTGTTTAATACCGCGAACTTCAGCAAGTGCGCCGTCGAGTTCCGGTCCTGTAGATGCGCCCGTCCAAATATTGACTTGGAAGGGGTCTTTCTTCATACGTTCGGCAAGCGCAAGCGGAACAGCTTTTGGATAAGCACTCGCCGTGAAACCACTGCAAGCAATCGTCCAATTCGGCTGAATCCAATTTGCCACTTCCTCCGCGCTGACGATTTTGTTCAGCAAATCTTTGTTGCGTACTCTGTCTGTAATATCAATCATTTAAATCCTCCTTTGCATAATCGATGATTGTAATTTTACTTGAAAATCTTAGCACTTAGCTAATCAAGCGTCAACCGTTGCAAAAAAAATTGCCCGTCACTTTGACGAGACGCGATATGTTGATTGCTTGGTTTTTCCGTCCGCAACATTGTAATAATTTTTTTCGTCAATTCTTTACGGTGGAAAATTTTTATGAAATCCTGACAAAAAATCTCTTCGAGTTTGAAGGGATTTTTTTCTGCTTCAACGCTGATTTATTTTAACGCGGTAAAAAGCATTCCGCCGACCGCTACGACAATTGCACTGAATCCTACTACTGCCGCTATCGTAAGATTATGTATTTGGTTTGTAAGGTTATCGAACTTTGAATCAATCTTATCATTAAGACGCCTAATATCTTCGCGTTGTTGTTTTGCCTCTTCGACAAGAGAATCGACTTTTGCCATTGTAGTTGCGAATTGTTGTTCGAGTGTCGAGAATCTCGTTTCGAGTTTATCAACCCGTTCTTCCGTAGTTGCCATTGTTAATCGCCGCCTTTCAACATACTATTGATAAAAACTTACTTTAACGCGGTAAAAAGCATTCCGCCGACCGCTACGACGATTGCACTGAATCCTACTACTGCCGCTATTGTGAGGTTATGAATTTGGTTGCTCAGATTGTCGAACTTTGAATCAATCCTTGCCTGCATTGCGTCTTGACGTTCGTTTAATCGTCTGATATCTTCGCGCTGTTGTTTAGCCTCTTCGACAAGAGAATCGACTTTTGCCATTGTAGTTGCAAATTGTTGTTCGAGTGTAGAGAATCTCGTTTCGAGTTTATCAACCCGTTCTTCCGTAGTTGCCATTTTAATCGCACCTTTCATTTATCCAATTATTTTTTATAATTTTATCACCGATAAGCTTTTCTTTCAATGTTCAAAACTGCGCGGACTCTTTTTTTACGCAATAAAACTTGCAAAACAAACGCTTGCAGTTTATTATTGAACGTACTTTCACAAACAGGAGGAACTAAATTTTGAGTAATATTCCTAAGACTTACGAGCCGCAGAATTTTGAGAAAGAAATTTATGCGGCTTGGGAGAGAGATAAACATTTCCACACGACAGCCGACGCGAAGGGCAAGCCTTATTGTATAGTGATACCGCCGCCGAATGTCACGGGGCAATTACATATGGGGCACGCACTCGACGAAACTTTACAGGACATTTTGATTCGCTATCATCGCATGAAAGGCGACAATACCCTTTGGATGCCTGGTACCGACCACGCGGGCATTGCGACGCAAGCTAAGGTTGAAGAATCTCTGCGCGGCGAAGGCACTAATCGTTATGAACTCGGACGCGAAAAATTTTTGGAGCGCGTTTGGCAGTGGAAAGAAAAATACGGCAACCGCATTTCTTATCAACTGCGGACGCTCGGCTCAAGTTGCGACTGGGAACGCGAACGCTTTACTATGGACGAAGGTTGCTCCGCCGCCGTCAGAAAAGTTTTCGTTCAGCTTTACAACGAGGGCTTGATTTATCGCGGCACTCGCATAACCAATTGGTGTCCGAAATGCAATACGGCACTCAGTGATATTGAAGTCGAACACGAGACCGAACAAGGGCATTTGTGGCATATTCGTTATCCGTTCAAAGACGGCAGCGGCTATGTCGAAGTTGCGACGACGCGCCCCGAAACCATGTTGGGCGATACGGGCGTTGCGGTTCACCCCGACGACGAACGCTATAAAAATCTTGTCGGCAAAACATTAATCCTGCCGCTCGTCAATCGCGAAATTCCGTTGTTCGCAGATTCCTACGTTGATAAAAACTTCGGAACGGGCGCGGTTAAAGTTACTCCGGCTCACGACCCGAACGATTTTGAAATGGGACTTCGCAACAATCTTCCGCAGGTTAAAGTTATCGAAAATACGGGCGTTATGTCTGACGGTTTGGGAAAATACAGCGGGCTTGACCGTTACGAATGCAGAAAAGCTATTGTCGAAGATTTAAAGGCGGGCGGATTCTTGGTTAAGGTTGAGAATCACGAACACGCAGTCGGGCATTGTCAACGTTGCCACACGACGATTGAGCCGCTTGTCAGCAAGCAATGGTTTGTTAAAATGGAAACGCTCGCCGCGCCCGCGATTGAGGCGGTTAAATCGGGTGAGTTTAAATTTGTGCCCGAACGTTTCACGAAGATTTATATTAATTGGCTGGAAAATATTCGCGACTGGTGCATAAGTCGGCAGTTGTGGTGGGGTCATCAAATCCCCGCGTGGTATTGCGACGATTGCGGCGAAATGATTGTTTCGGAAAATGAAGTTCATGAGTGCCCGCATTGTCACGGAAAAAATTTGCGTCGCGATGAAGACGTTTTGGATACTTGGTTCAGTTCGGGATTGTGGCCTTTCTCGACGCTCGGTTATCCCGAAGACACGGCGGAGCTTAAGAAATTTTATCCCACAAGCGTCTTGGTGACGGGCTACGATATAATTTTCTTCTGGGTTGCGCGTATGGTTATGATGGGCTTGAAATTTCAAGGCAAAGTTCCGTTTAAATATGTGTTTATTCATGGCTTGGTTCGTGACGAATTGGGGCGCAAAATGTCTAAGTCGCTCAATAACGGCGTTGACCCGGTTGAAGTTATTGAGAAATACGGCGCGGATTCTTTACGCTTTATGCTCG
>JAFZIQ010000114.1 GCA_017554285.1 Selenomonadaceae bacterium | reverse complement strand
CCAGCCCCAAAATAAAAATCCTCAAGGGGTCTGCGCGGGATAATTTTCTTTCAAGCAAAGCCTCGACCGTTGAAATGCATTCGTCTTGGAGTGATTCAACGTCGGTTGTGACGAAATTTATTTCGGTTTTCATGAAAACTTTTTCCTTTACAACGAAATTGCCCTGTGCGATAATGGCTTTGTACGATACCAAATCCCGCGCAGGGCAAAGCTATTCTAAAACCTTGCGTGTGAAATTGCAAGGAGGAATCGATTATGGACAATCAAAATTTCAACGAACAAATTCTTTCACAGCTGAAGGAAATCGGCAAGCGTCTTGACAGGATTGAGACGCGCCTCGACCGCCTCGAAACGCGGCAAGACCGACTTGAAGAAAAGATTGAAGTGGTTCGTCGAGAGTTCAATGAGCGTATCGATAAGCAAGAGGAAAAAATCGGCAAGCTCTCTGACAAGGTTGATGAATTGCGCCGAGAATTCAATGAGCGCGTCGATAAGCAAGAGGAAAAAATGGAAGTGACGCGTCGAGAGCTCAATACTCGCGTTGATAAGCTTGCAGACAAGATTGACGAGTTGCGGCGCGATATGTCGACGAATGCAAATCACGTTTCAATCTCAAACATTTCAACGCTGGGAATCGCCGTTGCCGTGATTTATTCTTTGCTTAAGTGATTCAATCGCCGATAAAAACATTGTGCGAGCCTTCGGCTAATTGTCCGCCGCAACTTACCGCGTCGCCGATTCGTGCCGCCGCTCTGCCGTTAATGAAAACCGTCGTGCTTCCGCCGGCGATATTGCCCGGGTGAGGCGGATGGATAAAACAGCTGTGCACTGCCAATTGGTCTTGATAGCGGGCGGCTCCGCGACCGTTAATGAAAACGTCATCGCCGGCAGTGATTATCGGACGCGCAGGACAAGCGTCGTGAGAGCCTCCAATGTCGCCTAATCTGCTTGCGCTAGCCATTCAAATCAATCCTTTTGCCGTTTATTTTTATGTTGCCGACGCAATCAATCTTAAGCTCGTGTTTTTCTCTGTCGTAAGAAATACTCGTTCCGTCCTCGAACTTTATCATGCTGACTTCCTGATTCTGCGCGGGGGGATTTTTTTTATCGGAATAAAAACTGCCGATAACAAAGCCTGAGCCTGCGTCGTCATTGGGAATCATCAGGCAGAGAACATTATCGCCGACATCGGGCAACGAATAAAATTTATTTTTCGCGCCGGCAGATTGAAGTATCGGCAAATCTGCGCTGACTAAATTGTCACGGTCTAAGAAAACCACTCGACAAGAGCAACGCTCAGGATAAACGGTTGAAACGACGCCTGCGCGAATGAGATTGCTGATTTCGTTCATGATTTTATCTCCAAAGTAATATGAGGAATCAATTTGCCGCTTTCAACGGCACTCGGTTTGAGTTGAAATTTTTTCAACGCGGCTCGCGGCTCGTATTTGGCGATTGCCTTTGCCACTTCGCCCGCCATTACCGCCGATTTGTTTATCGGCATGTCAATTATTTCTGCCGGCACTCCGAACGCCCTGTCCAATGGGCACGTTCCTTTTATCGTCGCCAATAAAAATCGGACGTTCTGCAATATCTCCGCCGCTGTCGAAGAAGGCACGATTGCCCAATCGTAAGTCCCTTCAAAATCCAATTCATAACTCGCTGACATATTCTTTAAACCTCACATTAAGCTCCGAAACAAGCAATTCGCCGCGTGCCCAGAATTCCGCCGATTCGTCAATACTGTCAATCACAAACTGCCCTATTACTTCGCCGCCGACAGTTAAATATTCGGCTTGCCCCGTCGTGCACATCTCGCGCAATTTATCCGCCTCGTCCTTCGGATTCACGCCCAAATCAGCGACCAACTTTATCTTGAAAGAAATTTCATTCAAGTCCGCGCCCAAATACTCCAATATCGGTTGCCGATTGATTAAATCATGTTTTGCGAACCGCGCAGAGGTTTTGCGTTTCCAGTCGTCAAAGGTTAATACTTTCGACGCGCTGACTGTGAAAGACACGGTTCCGAACGAACCGATTTGCCCGCGTATCTGCGAATATATATCCTCATTGTTCATGGCGATTCTCCACTAAAAAAGCTCCTGCCTTTTCGCGGCAAGAGCCAAGTCAATTCGTTTCTGAGCTATCTCGTAAAAATCGGTATCGAGTTCAAAGCCGATGAAGTTGCGACCCGTATTAACCGCCGCAACGCCCGTACTCCCACTGCCCATTGTCGCGTCCAAGACCGTTTCGCCCTCATTCGTATATGTCCTTATCAGATACTCCAATAAATCAACAGGCTTTTGTTGCGGATGAACGTCTCGTATTGCGTCATACTCAATCACGTCGCGAGGATACCGCCGCCCGTCTTCGTTTATGCCGCCTTGATAACTGTGTTTCTGATAATTTTTACCCGTAACTTTCATTTGACGTTTATTAAACGGCTTGCCCTGAGTGAATTGCGGATTGTAAGTGGGCAAGCGTCGGTAAAATACGAGTATATTCTCATGGCAACGAAGAGGCATACGTTTAGCGTTCAAAAAGCCGACGCCCAAACTTTTTTCCCATATCCATTCATAGCGGAACAGCTTGCGTTGCGACTGAATTAAATCGCTCCCGAAAGGCAGTTGACTAAAAAGGACAATGGCGGCATTGAGCTTGCACACTCGAAGGAATTGCTCCCACATCGGTTCAAACGGCAACCGCACATCGAAGGAGCAATCAGTCGACCCGTAAGGCAAATCGTCGAGAATCATATCGACCGAGCCGTCGGGGATTTTCTTCATGCCCTCAAGGCAATCTTCATTGAATAGCATAGGCATTCCTTTCAAAAAAGACTTGACGAATTAGGAAATAGTGATATAATGATACTCGAAAGGAGGTGATGTGATTGGATGACTTAGACGAACTGGTAATGAAACTTGCAGGATATTTCACACTGATTGACATCATGCTTAGATTCCTGAAAGCGACAGAGCCAAAAAAGCGCAAAAGCCTCAAGAAAAAGCGAAGACGCCGTAGGAAACGCTAACGCTGAAACTTGAAGCTTGCCGGGGGCGGGTCTAGCCCGTCCCTTGGCAGTCATCTTATCACAAGAACATTATGAAAACAAGTATTTTCTTTCTGGCTGTATTTGGTGCCGAGTTGTTATTCGGTAACCTGAAGGTCGATTGGCAGTCGTGGTTTTTCGGAGTAGCAACGGCTGTCAGCATTTTCAAATTAATTCTGCCGCATTTGAAGGAGTGATAACTTGAATAAAAAAGGACTTCCGCGGCATGGAGGCATGCCGCTTGGTTGGAGAAAGCCCGAAGGTACACGCCCACAACGCACGACAAGGGCTTACGACGACGAATGGGCTTTGATACTCAAATTCTCTCGGCTGGTGAAAAAGGGCAATCGTCAAGCTTGCGAAGAATTTCTTGCCCGATTCCCTGACGTCAATAATCAAGACAGCGACGCAAATCTAATTTGACTTCATAGCCTTTGCCGATTTCGTGCCGCGCCTTTTCTATCAAATAGCGTCCGTCAAACTTCCTGAACGATTTTAATTCAACCACATTGCCCGCCAGCAAACAAAAATCACCGACCGTCTCCAATGAGATTGTCGTTTCTTTTTTATTCTTCTGCCGCAATTCATTTTTGGCTAGAGTTTCAGCCTCTGCCTGCGAATCCACTTTCTTGTTTATCTTCAATACCTTGCCGCCGGTCTTGTTCGGGTCGTCGAATTTGCCTTGAAAAATTTCTTCGTGCTTTTCATGAGCATAGACGACTTCGGCGGATTTATAAACATCTTGGAGCGTGCCGCGAGCCGAAAAGCGGAGTATCGGCGAAGTGTCGCGGTCGAAAGTCATAACCGGTTCCTGCTTATCCAACTTCGATTCGTCGAAGATTATCAACTTGCCGTCACTGAACTTGAGTGCCAGATAATAACAGTTACCTCGCAACCGCGCAGATTCTCAAAAAAAATTCCCGCTCCTTCCGCAGGAAGGTATAGCGGGGTATACTTACCGACTTTTCACAAAGTGTTTTTCGTAAGTCTACGTCGGAAAAAAATCGGCAGGGACATTCACGCTTTTTTTTTTAGCCCGCCAGCTCAGCTGAAAATCCGCCACTTCTTGTAAACCAAACGCTTATCTTTCGTGTACACAAAATAATTTTCCAGCGAGCGAAATAATTTTACTCCCGCCTCGTCCGCTTCAATTATTCCCAGCTTTAACAACTGATTTATTCGTTGCCGACTTAAGCCGACAAGACGCCCGAAATAAGCTTGCGAACAGCGCGCTTCAACTAATCTTTCCGTCGAGATTCCGATTTTCATTAGAAACACTCCTTGTGTAACATTTGACAAAAAATATCGTATCACAAAACTGCCGCTTATGTTCCTTACTTCGCCGCGTCAAGTTTACCAAAAGCACAAGGCTGTTTTTTTTCTTACACGTAGACAGTCGGGGCACGCCCGACCGCAACGTTACTTTCCTGTTTCAAAAAAAGTACCTTAATTCACTACAATTCCCGAATCCAGATTTCTGCGCGGGGATTTTTTTTATCCGTGTGCTTCGATACTGAACATTGCACTATCTGCGCGTCGTCCTCAAAGACGATTTGATTCATGCCGTCGAAGAGTGCCTTCAAGTGATTGTCCACATCGCCGAATATTCGCGACGTCGGCTTGTATTTCCGATACAGCTTCACATTCGCCGACAACGCGCCTTTGAGTGGTTGCTTGCCTCGCATTGCCAATCGCGCCGCATATTCTACTTCACTTCGATACTCAACATTCCGCGCAGGTTGATAGCAACGTCGTCCGCTAAAGCGCGGTCTCTGCGCGGGTACCGGTTCACCTTCAACCAGTATAACAATTTCCATTTCAAATCGCTCCTTAGGATATAAAGGTGTAGTTTCGGGTGTAGGGGTGTAGCTCACTGCTACACCCTACTACACCCTACTACACCCTATAAATGGCGTAATTACACTAACCTCCGCAAAAAGGGTGTAGCTGGTGTAGCAAAATTCTACCTATCAACCACATATTTTTTTTTTCTTTTTTCTTAGGGGCGTTTTTTTTTTTATGCATTCAT
>JAFZIQ010000113.1 GCA_017554285.1 Selenomonadaceae bacterium | reverse complement strand
TTGACACCAGATTTTGTTCGCCCGACCCAAGCGGCAAACGCCCCGGACTTGTGCTTGAAGACGTTGAACTTAATTTGCCCGAAGGCACGGAAATTATTACTTACGTTGCTCGCGGCTTTGAAATTTATCGCGGTTTCCCGTACTTTATGGATGCGATTCGTCACGTATTGGCGCGTCGTCCTGAAACGCATGTTGTAGTTGTCGGCAAGGACAGAATTTGTTACGGCGCACAACTCAAAGATACAACTTACCTTAAGGAAGAGGAAAAGAAGGGCGGCTATCCTACCGACCGAGTTCACTTTGTCGGCTTGAGAAATCGCGGCGATTATCAAAAGATTTTAAGGGCGTCAAGCTGTCACGTTTATTTAACTCGTCCCTTTGTATTGAGTTGGTCTTTCTTGGAGGCAATGAGTTTCGGCTGTCCTATGGTTGCTTCAAAAACTCCGCCTGTTGAAGAGGTTATGGAGGACGGCGTCAACGGTTTACTTGCCGAATTCCGTTCGCCTTATCATATTGCCCGCAAAATCGAGGAGCAACTTGACGATCCCGAACGTGCAAAGAAACTCGGCGCGGCGGCTCGCGAAACTATTCTTGAACGTTTCGAGCTTATGAAGTGTATGCGGGCGCAGGAAGATTTAATGTACAGCTTAGTTCGTTGAGGATAACCAAATGACTTTTGAAACGTTTATACCTGCGCGGTCGAAAAGTGTACTTGAATTAATCGGCGAGGCACCGGAGGATTTTGAAACGTCGCGTAAGGATTTCCAAGAGATACAGCCCGATTGTAAATACATAGTTGCGGAAGATTGGACAAAAGTTAAGGGGCAATTTGACGCCATTTTGGTTCAGAGCGCGTTAATCGGAACGTTGAGTTCCAAAAAATTGGTTTCGACGATAAAAAAAATAGCCGAACATCTCAACGATGACGGCACATTAATTTTTACGCTGGACAATATAGGGCACGCGGAAAATCTCGGAGCGATTTTGGAGGGCAAGCCGCCGAAATTCAGAGTTACCTTGACTCACGAGGAATTGAACAATGCGATTGAAGATGCGGGCTTAACTGTTTTGCGTTCGCTGAATGCAGGGCGCGGCGTTCAAGTCAAACGGCAAGTCGCCGAGCTTAGCAAAACGGAGTTGGCGGTTTTCGTATATATTTTTACGGCTTATAAGAGCGAGCCGCCGAAAAAAACTTTGATTCAAACGCTGATAGGCGAGTCAACAGTTTGCGCACCGATTCGCGTCCATATGCCGAATACGTTTTTCATGACTGACCCGAATATATTTATAGTATCTTCGCCGGTCGGCAAGCCTTATCGCCTTTATGAACAGGAACAATTTGATGAGCGAGTTTTTATCAATCAGCGCATGTGTTTTCCGTCGTTCGCAGTCGGCTTGGATTTCTTTAATATCCTGCGCAAGAAAGGGATATTGTTTATCTCGGAAATGGACGACCACCCGATTTTATGGGAAGACGATTACGAAAAGACGGCGTGGATAAATTTCCGCGCAGTTCATGCGGTACAGACTTCGACGCCTTATCTTGCCGAGTTTTTGAGCCAATTCAATCCGCATGTAAAAGTTTTTCCGAATCACTTAAGACGATTACCGCCGCCGAGAAATTTTGATGAAGAATTTAAAGCCAAGCGGCAGACGACGATATTTTTCGGAGCGTTGAATCGTGACGGGGATTTTATGGAGCTTGTGCCGATACTGAATCGATTTGCCAAGCAATACGGAAACAAATTGGCGTTTAAGATTTTGGCGCGAGAAAATTTGTTTGACGCATTGGAGACCAAGAATAAAACTTATGTCGGCGACAGGCAGAAATATGACGGGCAATTTATCTCTTATGAAGATTATGAGGAGGCAATCCGTTCGTCGGATATAGCTTTGTTGCCTCTGCGCGATAATGAATTTAATCGTTCAAAGTCGGATTTAAAATTTATCGAGAGTGCGGCAAATGGCGCGGTTGCATTGGCGTCGCCGATAGTCTATTCGAGCGTCATTAAGGACGGGACAACGGGCTTTATTTATCACAACGGACGCGAGTTTATCAGCAAGCTTAACACTTTGATAAAAAACAGGACGTTGCGGCGCAAAGTTGCGGAAGAGGCTTATTCTTACGTTCGGCACGAAAGATTGATGAGTCAGCATTATGAAGAGCGGCTTGATTGGTATCGTGAACTTTTGGCGAAGTTGCCGGAACTTACGGCTGAGGCGGAGTCGCGGATTGCGAAATTTATTCCGCAGTTCAATGATGAAATTGCCAAATTCCGTTCGCGCTTTTCAAGGAATCCTCAAGAGCGGTCTTCGCAAATTGAAAGGAATTTAACACAGGGCGCAGAAATAATTATCCCCGAATAATAGTAATTAAGAATAGAGGGGTGATTAGAATGTTGGGAGTTCAACTTTTTTCGGGCGCGAATTCGCTTGTGTTTTCGTTTGTATCGTATGCACTGGTCGGCATTGCGATATTGGGGCTGTTCGTCATATTGTATCTGAACAGTCGCGGCTCGAAGAAAAACGCGGGTATGCTTGATGAACTTGTCCTTGACGAACGCCAACAAAACAGCGACGGTTATACGAGTGTCACGGATAAGAGTAAATTTTTGGGAGCGATAGGAGTTTGTGCGACGGATTTGCGACCGGCAGGAACGATTATGATTGAAGGGCAACCTGTCGACGTTGTGACGGAAGGCAGTTTCGTTAAGCAGGGCAATATCGTTAAAGTTATCAATGTGGACGGTTCCCGCGTTCTTGTTCGGCAAATATAGGGAACAGGGAACAGGGATTAGATTTTTCTGTTCCCTAACCCCTAACCCCTAATCCCTAATAAGGAGGTTTTAGCTTATGGACGATGTATTAATCGGCTCCGGTTTTTTTATAGTAATGGGAATAATCCTCGCGGCAATCTTTTTACACTTCGTGCCGATAGGATTATGGATTTCGGCATTGGCAGCAGATGTTCACGTCGGAATTTTTACGCTGATAGGAATGAGAATGCGCCGCGTTCCGCCCGCTAAAATCGTTATGCCTTTAATCAAAGCAAACAAGGCGGGACTTGATGTCAACGTCAATCAACTTGAGGCGCATTATCTGGCAGGCGGCAATGTCGACAGAGTTGTTGATGCACTTATAGCGGCTCAACGTGCGCAGATTGTTTTGCCGTTTGAACGTTCGGCGGCTATCGACTTGGCGGGGCGTGACGTTTTGGAAGCTGTTCAAATGAGCGTCAATCCGAAAGTCATTGAAACGCCGCTTGTCGGAGCCATTGCCAAAAACGGTATCGAGTTAAAAGTTAAAGCGCGTGTTACTGTCCGTGCAAACATTGACAGATTGGTCGGCGGCGCGGGCGAGCCTACGATTATTGCGCGTGTCGGCGAAGGCATTGTTTCGACTATCGGCAGTTCGGAAAGTCATACCGACGTTATCGAAAGCCCCGAAGAAATTTCCAAAACTGTTTTGGCTAAAGGTCTCGACGCGGGCACGGCGTTTGAAATTTTATCAATCGATATTGCGGACGTTGATGTCGGAAGAAATATAGGCGCACAACTTCAAACCGACCAAGCCGAAGCCGATAAACGAATCGCGCAGGCAAAAGCGGAAGAACGTCGGGCAATGGCTATCGCCAAAGAACAGGAAATGAAAGCTTATACTCAAGAAATGGAAGCCAAAGTTGTCGAAGCGCAAGCCGAAGTTCCTCACGCAATGGCTGAGGCGTTGAAATCGGGCAAGCTCGGTGTCATGGATTATTACAATATGATGAACATTCAATCCGATACCGAAATGCGCAAATCGGTCAGCGAAGTCGGCAAGGACAGAAAACACATTCCCGCCGCGCAGAAGTAAAAAAATCTTTACGGAGTCTCGCAGATAAGCTTGCGAGGCTCTTTTTTAATCCGGTTTTAAGAAAATTTTTTCCTAGAAATGTTGATAGAATTGCAGAAAACGCTTATAATAAAATTGCTTACAGGGAAGTTGTTTTTTGGTTTTTTAGGGAAAGGATGGGATCATCATGTCACAACAAGACGAACAGACTTCAAATCAAGGAGGAGGATATTGGTCATTTAATAAGTCGAAAGGAATTGCAACGTACAAAGCAGGAGGTAGCTCTGCAGAGATAACGTTGACAATTTCGGGGCTCAGTGCGGGTTCGAGCGGTAACTTTGATTTCACTGCTATTAGTGTCGATGCAACGAACCAAATTATTACGTTGGGAAAAAGTGTTTTGGGGGCATCGAGCATAAGTATTGAAACTCTAGACGATAATTCGTGGTATACTCTCGCTCTTGGTACCGGTGTTCAGACATCCGCATCGCTTGAATCGAGCACCTATGCTGTATCAGCCAACGGCACAAGTACAGCGGTAATTACAGGCTACACAAATGATTATTATGTGCTCGATAGCAAAAGCGGCAATACATCTATCAATTACCATAACGGGAAATCAGAAACAGCGACATTGGCGACAATCACCGGTCTTTCCAATGCATCAGCCAGCGGCGTACTTACTCTCAATGATAAGACACTTTCGTTAGCCAACGACGTACTCGGTAAAACTACCATTGCACTCACCGCCAATACAGATAAGGTTTTTGGTCAAAAGGTAGATAGTTTAGGATTTGCCCTCAATCTCGCGGGTGACATCGGCGGCGGCATGGACGGCACTGCGGCAAATGACAATAAGGTTGGTTTTATAGTCGGAAGTAATTCTTGGGCTATCAACGGTGAAAGTGCAACCTATCAGTTTGTTACAGCGGAGGGCTGGTCGCTCGCAAACAACACTGTCACCTATATCGGAGAAAAAACCACAGAGCTTGCGATAATCAAAAATTTGACACTCAGTGCTGTAAGCGGTGGCGGTATTAGCGGCATCACTTTGGATAACAAAACTTTCACGCTGAGTAAAAGTATTCTGCCGAAAGATCCATCACCGGAAGCTACGGTATCCGTTATCAGCGGTGGTTACAGCTTCGTGCTTGAGGGCGATAGTAATGACGGACAGGAGAACGGCAAGACAGGTTTCGAGAAAGAAGCAAGCAAATGGACTGCCGGTGGCGGTAGTGCTTCTTATTGGTTCAACACTAAAGAAGGTTGGACTCTTGAAGACGGCGAAATTACCTATAGTGGAGCGTCAACCACGGAGCTTGCGAAAATCACCGGTCTTAATTCCTCTGTTTCGGGTACAAGCGTCGCTACGCTTACCGGTATCACCTTAAACGGTGAAAGCACAATCTTCACGCTGGGTAACAACGTTTTCAAGACAGATGCTGATTCAACTGTATCACTTGAAGTAGGCAATTACTCGCTCTCACTTGCCAACAGTATCAAAACAACAAAAACAGTTGCAGATACTCCGAATTATTCAATCAGTTCCATTAACGACGGAACGGCAAAAATCATAGGCAGTACGGATGCTTATGGCGTCGTTGCGGACAACAAAAAATCCATAAATTATTACATAGCACAAAGTAACGTCGATTTCGCTACCATAAAAGGACTCAGCTTAGGTGCAACTTCGGGCGTCGGAATAAGCGGCACAACAATCACTTTAACTGATGCCGTACTTGGAACTTCAAGTATCTCATATGAAAAGACAACCGGCATTTCAGGCATTGCCGATTACACTTTCTCACTCGCGGGTATCTCAAAAGCTACGGCATCGGGCATCTACGACAGCAATTTAGGTGCATCTATTACCTCCATTGTAAGTCAAACTGCGACAATAATGGGCACAACGCAGGGTTGGTATTCACTTGGCAGCGAAAGTAAATCTGTCAAATACAATGCTCCTGATACCATACAGCTTGCGACTATTACCGGTCTCGGTACAAATGCTTCCGCTTCAAATATCTCTTTAAGCGGCACGACAATCACTTTGACGAGAGACGCATTAAAAGGCAGTGGAGAGGCTATTGTGCTCTCTCAAGAAACAGTTGATAAATTTGATAAAAATTTAAAGCTGACAATGTCAGGAATGTCCTCAGATAATACTGTTGGCTTTGAGACGAGCAAGGATTATTGGTCTTTCGATAACGGCGTTGCAACCTATCAACATTACACTAAAGAAGGTTGGAAACTTCTCAACAATTCCAGAATCAAGTATACTGAAAACGGAGAGGCCCAAACACTTTTAACAATTAACAATCTTTCGAAAACCGCAGGTATTTCAGCTGTCAAAGCAATCGACTCCGAAGATGACAGTTACCAAATTGCCGGTATCAGTGTTGCAGACAAAGTTATCACGCTGTCCGATGAATTCCTTCTTAAATTTAAAGATACAAGTAATAAAATGACGTTGTCCTTAGACACGGGAAAAGGTTATAAACTCAAACTCGGCGGAGACAGCGGCGGCGGCATGGACGGCACTAAGGCGAATGACAATAGGGTTGGTTTCTTTGAAAACAAGCCCAATTACTTTGCTTCCTCCGGTTCAGACGTGTACTACAAGCATGACATCAGCGAAGGTTGGACACTTACAGATGACAAATACGTTGCTTATTCGGCTTCGGCAACTATTAATCATGCAAAAATTACCGGTCTTAAGAGTGGCTTATCGGCGGCTCAACTCGCAGGTATTTCGATTGTAATCGATTCGAACAATGTCGGAGTGATCGCTTTAACGAAAGATTTGCTTGACGAGACTGACGGAAAGACTGTTAAAGTCAAAGACGAATACACTAAAGATAAAATTTCATACAAATTGTCTATCGCAGGTGACAGCTCGATTTCCAATATTACCGGTGAATCAGCCGCTACAGTTTTGTCCGGCGGCGCAACAGCCGGCACAGTCTTGGTTAAAGAGACGCTCGCGGCAGGTTGGAGCTACGGCAGTGACAGTACGTCTTTAACTTATGCAAAGGCGATAGACAATAACTTTGCAACAATCAGCGGCGGACTCAGCTCAACGGCACTTAGTAATCTTTCCTTAAGCGGAACTGTCATTAATATAAGTCGGTCGGCTCTTAAAGATGCATCTGTCACTCTTACCAATGAGGCAGGAAAAAATTACACGCTCGCGCTGTCGGGAGCAAGTACCGGTGACGAAGATGGAAAAGCAGATACATTCGGTTTCGGCTCTCTGAGCAATGCTTGGGAAAAAGCCGGAACGTCGGCAACTTACTACTTCCACACTGAAAAAGGTTGGTCTCTCAACGCCGGCAACAAAGGTATAACCTTCACAGATACAGACGTTTTAGGGGTTACACGCAAGAATCTCGCAACCATAATCGGCTTGAATGGCGGATATTCTTTAGGCGACATTGTTGCATCGGGTGATACCACTCCCGGCGCAAGCGGCGTTATAACCTTTACATTGAAAGCTAACGCGCTCACCGGTGCCAGTTCAGTTGAGGTTATTGATAACGATGAAACTGACGGTCTTACTTTCAAACTCGCGCTCGACGCAGGTATTTCCAATATTACCGGGAAATCAGCCGATACAGTTTTGTCCGGCGGCACAACAGCCGGCACAGTCTTGGTTAAAGAGACGCTCGCGGCAGGTTGGAGCTACGGCAGTGACAGCACGTCCTTAACTTATGCAGAGGCGATAGACAATAACTTTGCAACAATCAGCGGACTCAGCTCGACGGCACTTAGTAATCTTTCCTTAAGCGGAACTGTCATTAGTGTAAGTCAATCGGCTCTTACAGATGACAGTGTCACTCTTACCAATACGGCAGGAAAAAATTACACGCTCGCGCTGTCGGGAGCAAGTACCGGTGACGAAGATGGAAAAGCAGATACATTCGGTTTCGGCATAGCCGAGCCCGCTTGGAAATTCGACGGCACAACCGCAACTTATCAGTATAAGACTGATAAAGGCTGGATACTCGCAGCAGGTGCCTCAAGCATTTCTTATAAAGGCGAAGAATATACCGACGTTGCGAAAATCACCGGTCTTAGAAACAAAATAAAAGCAACGGAACTTAGTAACATAGTCACCAAAAACAGCGGTTATTCTGGAACAATCACGCTTACAGAAGGTTTGCTTGGCGATACGGCTATTGCTCTCGGCTTGAGTCACGGTGGTAACTATACGCTCAAATTCAAGAACAGTTCCGGTAGCGATGTAACGGAACTCGGTTTTGATAACAAACTCAGTGCAGATAACGATTACATGGTAATATCGGGAACATCTGCATCTCTCAAGCGCGATATCGGAAAAGGTTGGACACTCAATGCAAGCGGCTCCGGTGCAACATACACGCCCGATACTGTCGAAACTATCTTTACAATTACCGGTCTCGATAAAGATTTGGCAGAAGGAGAATTCACTGCCTCTAACGTTAGCGCAAGTTCTTACAGTACCGCAACAATCATATTGCCCAACTATGTATTCAATCATAAAGATACTCTCGAAGACAAGCATAATATTACGCTCACTTATAAAAACGGTACTAATTATGACTTCTCGCTCGACGGTGTTACACCAATCACAAATGCGGCGCACTCCATAGGCTTTAAATTCGACAACACTTCAACAACAGTTGTAACAATAAATGAAACGCTTAGTGGCGGTTGGCTCAAATCTTCGGCGTCGGCTACAGGCGGCTTATCTGCAATTTCTTTCACCTTCTATGAAGATAAAGACATTCTGCACGCAACAATCAGCGGACTCAGCTCGACGGCACTTAGTAATCTTTCCTTAAGCGGAACTGTCATTAGTGTAAGTCAATCGGCTCTTACAGATGACAGTGTCACTCTTACCAATGCGGAAGGAAAAACTTACACACTCGCGTTGTCGGGAGCAAGTGCCGGTGACGAAGATGGAGACCCCTTAACATTCGGATTCGGCGGTGCAGGTAATGAATGGAAATCCGCAGGCGGAACGTCATCAACTTATTATTCTTTTACCAATAAAGGGTGGACTCTCAACACAGGCGGTAGCGGCATAACCTTTACAAGTAAAGACCAAACTTATAAAAAGCTCGCAACTGTCACCGGTCTCAGTGCAGGAACTCACACCTTCGCGGTTGGCGGCACTTCTACCGAAAAAACCATTTATTTGACAGCGAACGACCTCAACGGCACAACTGAAATTTCTGTTCATGACGACCTCGATGACGGCGTTACTTATGCACTCGGATTCTCCGGCGCATTGAATACAGAAACTAAAGACGGCGTTACCAAATATGGTTTCAGTGTGGCGGATCCTGTTTGGGTAATCGGCTCCGACAGCACAAGTGCAACTTATCAGTACACGACGGCAGAAGGCTGGATACTCGGTATTGACGGCAAAATCAAACATGTAGATTCCAAAGTCACAGAACTTGCAACTATTACCGGTCTCAGCGGTGCTACAGTTGATAAACTCAATGGCATAGTCAAGGAAACAGGTAATAAGGCAAATGGCGAATACAAAGGAACAATTACTCTGACTGAAAATTTGCTCGGCGACGGAGTTATTTCTCTCGGACTCAGCAACGGCAGTGATTATAAACTTTCGGTCGGTGACAGTAAGACAACACTCGGTTTCGTCGGACAAGGTTCGACCAGCGTTGCAGAAGATTATTGGTCTATCGGCAGTGGTAATGATTCGAGTAGCGCATATTACATTCATGACATCGGAAAAGGTTGGACGCTCAATGAAGGCGGCATGAGTATTACTTTCACAAGAGCAACCAACACAACGCTCGCAACTGTTACCGGTCTCAGCGGCATTAGTATAAAAGCAGGCGACGAAAAGAAAGCCAATAACATTGCTGGTATCTCGGTCGCCAATGACAGAACAATCACACTCGACGAATCTATCTTAAGCAAAACCACTGTTAATAATTCAGTGTCAGCTGTAGAAGGTTATTCGTTCAAGCTTAAAAACGACGCGGATGACGGCGCGGATGACGGCAAGAGCGGTTTCACTAAAAAAGACGAAGAATGGGTAACCTCATTAAGTGGCGACTATGGAACTGCAATTTATCAGTACAAAATCGGTGAAGGTTGGATATTTGACAAAGATGAAAATACTATCACCTACACTGCAGAAACACCTACGTCACTTGCAGCAATTGAAGGACTTGCGGCTAATATTCAGGCGTCAAACGGTAAGATAGCGGGTATTTCGTTCGCCGGTAACGATAACAAAACAATTAAACTTTATAATGAGGTACTCGATAAGCACAGTGCGACGCTTAACAATGCCAAAGGTCAGACATTTAAAATCTCTCTCGACAGCGGCGTTGCGCAAACGGCAACCGATAAAAATGTTTGGACAATCATCGGCGGCGTTGCAACCTACGAAAACATTAAAACCGATTATTACGGAATCACCGGGCTTATTGCAAAGTATACTGAAGAATCTGTCGTAAGTGATTTGGCAAGTCTCACGGGACTCAATACAAGTCTCGAAGTCAGTGAAGACAGAAAATCTCTCGTCTTTACGGGCGGCACTTCGGTTGCTGTTTCCCTTATGAGCGGCGGTTCTTCAATTTGGATTGGCGGCTACGCACTTAATAAAAAAGATATTGTCAATACCGTTGCAGACAGCGATTATAAGCTTGTTAAAGACGGAAAGATTGCAAATCCCAATTCCGAGAATCTGACTTGGACAGTAAGCAAGGGTAATGCAACTCTGAAGGGCGATATTAAAGAAGGTTATTCGGAATCAGTAGACGGCAAATCTATTTCCTACACGAAAGAAATCAAGCAAGGAAAGATTTTGACGATCAGCGGACTCAAGAGCACAGTAACTGCCAACGCCGACGGCTCGATTGACGGAGTTATTGTCGACGACAACACGGGAACGGTTATGCTGTCTAAGGAAATAATCAGCAAGAAAGTTTCGATTGACGGCAGCTATGAACTTGCGCTTTCCGACGAAACTCTCTATGAAAACGGCACGTCTCCCGCTGAAAAAGACCTCTGGGTTGTCAGCAATGGCACAGCAACTTACAAAAATGCCGTTCCTGCTCATTACGAAAAAGATTCCAAAGGTGCAATCCAATTCGTTGATACAACTGCAGGCACGATATATGTAACAATCACCAACCTTGCAACCAACCTTACTGTCAGCGATGACGGCAACAAACTTCTTTACACTAAAGACGACGGCACACTCGACGACGCTGTTACTATTACCAAAGCTACTGGAGCGACGGGCGGCACTGTCACCATTTCTAATGGCGCACTCGGCACCACTTCAAGCAAAGACGCTTCGATCTCCGGCGATAATTATCAGTTCGTCTTCGGCACAGTCACCAGACCGGGAACTGTCAATAACAGTTATGCTTGGACAGTCGAAACCAAGAGCGGTAAAAAGACTATTAAATATACGGCTGAAACCACTGCGGGTTACACTCTTGTAAAAGACGGCGACAAAGCTACGGCGATTCATTACTCACCTGCCGAGACAAAGACGCTCTTCACAATCAGCGGTATCAATGCCAATGTCGAAGAAACTAACAGCGGTAAGCTCTATCTTAAAGATACGAACGGCAATTACGTTAAGGATGCCAACGGTGACATAGTCGAAGCTATTACAGTCGTTCATCCGACTACTATCAGCGACGACGGTTCTGTATCAACTGAAAACAGAGGCATAATTACGTTAAGTGATTCCTTACTTGCGGAAGCAGGTACAGCTACCATCAAGATTGAAGACAGCACGGCTTATAAATTCAGTAATGACAACAACAAAATCTGTGCAACAAGCGCCGTTGCTCCCCAAGCAACAGAAAAATGGACTGTCGACGGCACGAGCGCAAAACTTATAAGCGTCATTTCTGCTTATGCTAAGTTCGATAATGATACATATACTTCTGTTGCTTGCATTGATAAAGTCGAAACAACTCTGGCAACTGTCAAAGGTCTGCCTGAAGGAGCTAAACTTTCTAACGAGGGTAAAGTCGTCGACAAAGAAGGCAACGAGCTCATCACGATAAGCAATAAAGTCGTCACCGTAAAAGACAAAGCCCTTAGCGGCAACGATATTTCCGTTACGGGCGACGGTTACACAATCACGCTTGAAAATGCCAATAACCATAAACCGCAGGACGATTCCAAAGTCTGGCAAGCCGCATCTGACGGTAAATCAGCAACTCTCTATCAAGGTAAGAGTGCCGGTTATGAGCTTACCACTACAGGCACAAACGCCAATAAGGAAATTAAGTACAAAGAGCCTACCACTACAAGTCAGTTAGCGAAAATTACGGGTCTCACCGGCGTTGAAGTCAAAAATGGCGAACTCGTTCTCAGCAAAGACGGTACTACGTCTGCAATCACGTTGGAAGGTAACACTGTCAAACTTAATCCGAACGCGCTCGGCAAAAACAACATCGTCCTTACGAATGAAAAGAATCAAACTTATGCCCTTGACGCCACCGGTCTTACGCCCTCAGCTGAAGGCACTACAGGCAAAGGCTTGGTTGTCAGCGGCACGACGGTTTACCTTAAAGAAGGTACAACTGCAGGTTATGAACTCAAAACCGACGGTTTGAAATCAACCCTTGAGTATAAGTCAGCCGGTCTTAACACAACGCTCGCGACTGTCACCGGTCTCAAGAAAGGTCTTGCGGCTAACGCGGTCGGCGACATTGACGGTATCGACTACACAAAAACAGCTAACACGATTACGCTTTCTGCAGACGTACTTGATCCGAAGAGCAAAGTTTCAATCAAAAACGCTACCGGCAGCAGTTATGCACTCGCTGTAACAGAGGATGCTAAACCCAAATCGGCAAGTGCTATCTATACTATCGATAAAATGACGGTCTCCTATGGTGCCGGCACGACTGCAGGTTATATAATTCCGGCTACAGGTCAAACCGATGCAGGCAAGATTGTTTACCAAGCAGCAACTGTTACTCCTTCAACTGCCTTAACAATCACTAACCTTAAGAGCGGTCTCAAACTCAACAGCAACGGCACGATTGACGGTATCGAAATCGGAACCACTACAGACAGCTCCAGCGGAAAGTATCCTGTCACTTTGTCTAAGGCGGTACTCGGCACAAGCACTAACGCTGTCACTCTCAACGACAAAACGAATTACGAGTTTAAACTCGGCGATGATGTCACTAAGTCCGGCGATTCTACAATCGAGTGGACTGTCAGCGGCACAACTGCAACCCTTAAGAAGACTACACAAAAAGGCTATTCAATCAACGCGGACGGCTCGATTTCTTACAACGGCTCGAAGAAGACTGAAACCTTACTTTCAATCACCGGTCTCCAAAAGGGTCTCTCAATTGATGCAAACAATAACAACAGTACGGACTATAAGACTGCGCTCACAGGCGTAACAATTTCTGACCCGGTCGGAAACGCTACCAAAAGTACAATTACTGTTACTGCTGCGGCTCTCGGCACAAGTAATGTCAAGATTTCTTCAGGTTATAATAATTATGAATTCGCCAGTAATACTATCACAGGAAGCACAGGACTTGAATGGAGCTTGATCGGCTCGAACGCAATCTTGCAAAATGTCACTACAGCTGCAACGTATACGCCCAAGACTGTTAGTGGAGTCAGAAGAGAACTTACATATACTAAAGCTGTATACGATAAGGATAACGCTTTCGGTAAAGTTACGGTCAAAGGTCTCAGTAGCAATCTCACAGTCGAAGGTAATAAACTCAAAAAACTTGTAAACGGTACTGAGAGAGAAGTTGTTACAGTCGACAGCAAAACAAACTCCGAAAAAATCAAGCTGTCCAAAGATGCACTTAACAAGAGTACTGTCAGCATTGAGGGCACTTCGGGTAAAACAAGCGCGAAATATAAACTTGCCTTTGATAGTGACGTCACGAAGTCTGAAGCTACGGCAAAATTGTCATCAAATACCGTAAGTGGAACCTTAACCATAACAAATGAAACGCCCGCAGGTTATGAAATCCCGACGGAAGGCACCAATAACGGCAAAGTTGTCTATAATCCTGCAACGTCTGTTAAGACAACAATCACGGGGCTTAAAAATGGTGCCAAAGTAAGTACTGACACCAGTGATACATCTGCCGATTGCATTGTTAATGTTGCGACCAACACAGTCACGCTTAAGAAAAACGCACTCGGTACCTCGAAAGTCACTATCAACGGCGGCGATTATAAGCTTGCTCTCGACAATTCCGATACTGACTCCAATCCCAACAGTGGTAAAACCATCACTAAATCATGGACAGTCGACGGCACGACGGCAACTTACAATCAAGTTCTTCCTGCACAATCCTACTATTGCGACGGCAAAACCGTTACCTATTTACCGAATGGCGATGAGAAAGCTCTCGCGACTATCGAGGGTCTCAAGGAAGGTATAAACCAAAGCGATTTGAATAGTAACGATGAAAATAAGAAAGCTATCAAATTTGGTACCGGTGAGGACGCAGGTAAGATTATTCTTAACAGTCTCGCGCTTGACGAAGACACCAAAGACGTTAACGGCAAAGTTAAACTCACAAGCAACGCCTATACACTCGTTCTCGATGAAAATGGCGACCATGCGGTTCGTACAAACTCTAAAGACGCAGGTACAGCATGGACTATCACCGACAAAGCCAAAGGAAATGCTTCCTACGGCGGCGGCACACTTTCTTACTACACGTCTTCTACTGACGGTAAGAGCCTCAACTACAAGAAAGCAACCTCGTCCAATGTTAAGGTAACAATTACCGGTCTTATCGGTGCCACAGAAGAAGACTTCAAAGACTCAAGCAAAATTTCGGTTGAGCTTAATAATGACGATGCGAAAACCGTTAAAACTGTCAAGGTATCGAAGCACCTTCTCGGTGCCGCCAACGTTACAATCAATACAGGTGCTCTTGAATTCCTCGAAGGCGAATCTGATAATGAGATAGTTAAAAAAGAAAACACTTACACCTACACCAACACCGCAACAGCAGGAAATAAATTCTACAGCAACAATTCGACTCTTACTTATGAAGCAGTCGCGGCGGCAACCTACGAGCTTGATACCTCGACTGACACTAAAAAGAAAACTATCACTTACAAAGCTCCGAAACGTCCCAGTGCTGCAGACATTAAAATCACCGGTCTCAAAGCTAGTGCAATCACCTCTGCCAAGGATGGTATTGATAATATTGACGGCATAATCGTAGCAACTTCAGCTGATACCGATGGCAGATATGCAGTCACTATCAACAATAAAAACTTACTCGACAGCAAGACCATAGCGATTACTACGAAAGACAAGGTCGAAGTCACGGTTGGTGGAACGACAAAATCCGTAAACAAATACAAGCTCGTTTTGGGTGACAACATTGAAAGAACAAACAACTCTACGCCTGAAGTGACTGTAAGCAAGGGCACCGCAACAATCAAGAAAGACACTGCACAAGGTTATTCGGAAGCAAGCGACGGCAACAGCATCGTCTACACGAAGACAATCAGCGGCAATATTTTCGCGACTGTCAAAGGTCTCAGAAACAGCACCGAAGTTACGGCAGACGATATTCAAGTCGACGATGACAGCGGCACAATCACAATCGGAGCCAACGCCCTCGCCTCGTCTAAGGTTACGCTTACCAACCAAACTCTGGTCGGCGGCAACTATAAGCTCGCTCTCGCCGATGACGTCGTTGATAGCGACGATGAATTCGACGCAAACACGAACGATACTTGGAGCACGAGTGGAAGCACAACCGTCACCGCGACTCTTAAGAAAAATACGCCTATTCGTTACAGCTTAGCTTATGCCAACTCGGATACGAATAAAGAAAAAGCTATCGGCGTCAATTACACAGCCGCCAAATCCACAGTTATCGGAACAGTTACCGGTCTCAAGAAAGGTGTCAAAGCAGTTGACGGAGAAATTGACGGTATTGAAGTTGTCGCGCCCACCTACAGGACAAAGACAGAAACGATAAGTAACAAAATTTACGATGTAACCGAAGTACAAACCACCGGCATAATCACTCTTAATCCGGAGCTCAATCTCGGCACTACGACGGTAAAAGTTACAAAGGGCGATTACATTCTCCAATGCGACGATTATCAAAAGAACGAGATCAGCGACGAAACTTGGACGGTCAGCAAGGGCAGTGCAACGCTGAAAGGCGCGATAACCGGCGGCTTCTATCTCTCGGACGATGAAAAGACTCTCACCTACACGAAGGCTAACAGCAAAGTTACGCTTGCGAGCATCAAGGGTCTCAGTAAGAATGCAGACTTTACATTTGACGGTCATTCGACAGATGTCGACAGAGGAACAATTAATCTGGCGGCAAGTGATCTTGACAGCCTCAATAAAGTTACAGTCACCAGCAGCAGATACGAATTCGATTTCGACGACGATACTACGGCTGTTTCGGTAACGGGTTCCACCGGCTCCGATAGTATCAGCGTGGGCGGCGAAAGTGCTTCTGTCAATGCAGGTAACGGCAATGACTACGTAACCGTCAGTGGTGCCAACTCCACTGTCAACGCAGGCAAAGGCAATGACTATGTCACCTTCTACGGGGATAATAATGTCTTCGTCTACGCTAAAGACGACGGAAACGACGTTATCGCGGACTTCGACTTCGCTAAAGACAAGATTAACATCACAACGGCTTCCGTCTCTGTGAAGTCAGCAATCTGCTATGAAAAATTCGATTATGACGGCGACGGCGAAGTGAACGACGTCAGAATCGATGTCACGCTGGACAACAAGCGCGTTGTCAAAGGTTCGATCACACTGAAAGATATTCTTTACGGCGTCACTACTGAAAATAATGAAAACAAGATAAGTATTACGAACACTGCCAAGAAAGACGATAAAGGCAACTTCATTGATCTGAGTATTGATATAAGGGATCTCAAAGACCTTACGAAACAAGATTCTGCGCTCGCAGCGGGTGGATACGTGCTTGGTGATTCCGAACTTTCCATTACACCTTCGACTAGTCTCGGCAAGCAAGGCGATACTATTGTCTACAGCGGCAATGACAAGAACAATAAGTAATCAATAACCGTTAATCAGCAGGAAGTAACAATCAAGAACAGATAACGGCTGAAAAAAATTTTAAGGAGTTTCGCGGGGCATACTTGCGAAGCTCCTTTTTTTTCGTATAATCTAAGGGAAGAAAATTTTAGGTCGAAGGGGTGAGCTTTTTGGAAAAAGATTCAGCAAGTTTATTCGGCAAAAGTATCGTCGCGCTTGAAAATTTTTCGTCGGAAGAAATTCGTCTGGTATTAAACACGGCTCGCAAGATGAAACAAATCATTCGACGCGGCGGCGATAAAAAATTGCCCAACCTGCGCGGCAAGGCAATAGTCAATCTTTTCTATGAGCCGTCAACGCGAACTCGCACGTCTTTTGAATTGGCAGGGAAATATCTCGGCGCGGACGTTGTCAGCATAAACAGCAGCACAAGTTCAATCGTCAAGGGCGAAAGTTTGCGCGATACCTTAAAGACGATTGAGGCTATGGGCGTCGACGCGATTGTTATGCGTCATAAGGCGGAAGGCTCGGCAGATTTTGCAACCAAAGTCGTTAAGTCGATAATCATCAACGCGGGCGACGGAGCACACGCGCATCCTTCACAAGCCCTGTTGGATTTATTCACTATCGAACAGCATAAAGGACGGCTCGCGGGCTTGAAAGTCGCAATCGTCGGAGATATTTTGCACAGCCGCGTTGCCCGCTCCGACGTTTACGCAATGACTAAAATGGGAATGAAAGTGCACCTTGCAGGTCCGAAAACCTTACTGCCGAGATTCTTCGATTTTGAAGGCGTCAAAGTTCATGAGGAAGTTAATAACGCCATAATCAATGCCGACGTGATAAACGTTTTGCGAATTCAGCTTGAGCGACAACAGGCGGGCTTGTTCCCTTCGACGCGGGAATATTCGCAAGTCTTCGGTATAAACGAGGAACGCCTGAGGCTCGCAAAAGACGACGTTTTAATTCTTCATCCCGGTCCGCAGAATAAAGGCTTGGAAATCTCCACCAAAGTAACTTACGGCGAGAATTCGGCAATTCAAGAACAAGTTCAAAACGGCGTGGCAATCCGCATGGCGTTGCTCGACTTGACATTGAACGGAGGCGCGAAATGATTAATCAAACTTGGCAAATTCAGCGCAATGAGTCAAATATTTCAACGATACTTCTGATTCGCAACGGGCGTGTTATCGACCCCGCAAATAAATTCGACGACGTGGCGGACGTTTTGATTGTCGACGGGAAAATTGCGGCGGTTAAGCCCGATATAAATTTCACGGCAGATTACGAATACGACGCGACAGGAAAAATCGTTACGCCCGGTTTAATCGATATGCATGTTCACTTTCGCGAACCCGGTCAAGAGGCTAAGGAAGACTTTCTGAGCGGCTCTAAGGCGGCAGTTGCTGGCGGCTTTACGACGGTTGCCACAATGCCGAATACTTCGCCGCCTGTCGACAATGCGGCTTTGGTTAAGGCTATGATTAAACGCGCTGAGGAAGTCGGCATTATCAACATAAAAATTATCGGCGCGGTCACCAAAAGTCAGCAAGGACAAGAATTAGCCGAAATGCGCGATATGATTTCTGCGGGCGCGGTTGCCTTTTCCGATGACGGGCACTTTGACGATAACGCAAAAATTTTCATGAACGCGCTGGATTATCTTCACGGCACAGGCAAAGTTATCATTTGTCACGAGGAAGAAACTTCGCTGGTTAAAGGCGGCGTCATGAATGAGGGCAAGCGCAGTGCACTTTTGGGCTTGAAAGGTCGTCCGACAGTCGCTGAAGATATTGCCGTTGCCCGCGACGCTTTGTTAGCCGAATACACGGGCGGGCACGTCCACATTGCCCATATAAGTTCTGCGCGGGCAGTTGAGATTGTTCGCGACGCCAAAAAACGCGGAGTTAAAATCACGGCTGAAGTTACGCCGCAACATTTGACGATGACGGAAGACTTGGTTAATCCTGCCGACGCCTCGACCAAAATTAATCCGCCGTTGAGGACTCAAGCCGATTGCGACGCTATGTTGGCAGGTTTATTGGACGGCACGATTGACGCGATTGTTACCGACCATTCGCCGCACGCGCCCGAAGAAAAAGACCGCGAATATATTTATGCGCCGAGCGGTTTTCCGGGCTTGGAAACGAGCGTAGGCGTTTTATTAACCGAGCTTTATCACAAGGGCAAAATTGATTTGGATACTTTAATCTCGAAAATGACGGTTAATCCCGCGCAGATTTTAGGCTTGAAGGCGGGTGCTTTATCAATCGACATGCCGGCGGATATTACGGTTATCGACCCCGAAATTGTTTGGACGGTTGACGAGAAAAATTTTTATACTAAGGGCAGTCATTCGCCGTTTATCGGTCGCGAATTGAAAGGGCGAGTCGTTGCGACGATTGTCGGAGGCAATTTAATGAAACTCAATCAATGGTAGAAAACAGAGTTTGGGAGCGTGGATAAAATGCAATGTCGGCGATGCGGCAAGGAACTTGGAAATTCAATGCGTTGTACATTTTGCGGCTACGTTAATACTGAGGGCAACGTCCGCGAAATGACGCGCACGGAGAAAAATTTTTTTAACGGCGTGACGATAGACGCTGATTCTACGGACGGGCAAGGGCGCGAGGAGGCTTTTCGCGAACAAAGGAAAGCTCAAGATACGACGCGCAGGACTTACATAAATTACGGTACCTCGAATATTTTTTCGCGGCTTATAAGTTCATTTATTCGCGCTCTGATAAATGGCAGTCGTCTTGCTCAAATCGCCGCAATTTTAATCGGTGTTGCGTTTGCCGCGCTGATGTTCTTTATTGCGCTCCCGATTTTGTTTGTACTGCTTGCAATCGGGCTTGCGTTGGTTGTTTTGGCGAAGATTTCAAGGTGATTGCATGGAAAAATTTTTTATTAACGGAGCGACGCTTGAAGTAGAAATCGCCGAAACTTTTTTAAGTCGCCTGCGCGGGCTTATGGGAAGAAGTCATCTCGACAAGGGAACGGGTTTATTGCTCGCGCCGTGCAACAGTATTCATATGCTTTTTATGCGCTTTGCAATCGACGTGATTTATCTGGACAAAGATTTTTGCATAAAAAAGATTGCGCGGAATGTTCCGACATGGATTGGAATGAGTTTTTGTTTCGGAGCATGGGCGGCATTGGAACTTCCGAGCGGCGAGGCTGAACGATTAAAACTCGTCGTCGGGCAACAGTTCAAACGTTCGTAAAAGCAAATATCCCCTCGATTTCTCGAAGGGATATTTTTTATTTCCGATAATTGATTTCGCATTGGTGCCGAAGGCCGGACTCGAACCGGCACGTAGTTGCCTACGGCAGATTTTGAGTCTGCTGCGTCTGCCAATTCCGCCACTTCGGCGCAGGTTGCATATTAACACGCCTTTAAATAATTGTCAACAAAAATTTTCAGGCTTGTTCGACTGCATAGACGCTGATTTTTCTGCGATAACGACCTTTGCGCTCGAAAGCGACTCTGCCCGCGATTTTTGCAAAGAGAGTATCGTCCTTGCCGATTCCGACATTCAAGCCGGGATGGAAATGAGTACCGCGTTGACGAACGAGGATGGAACCTGCCGTTACGACCGTACCCGCCTGTTCTTTGACGCCCAAACGCTTGGATTCGCTGTCGCGACCGTTACGAGTGGAGCTGACGCCCTTTTTATGTGCGAAACGCTGTAAATCAAATTTGAAAATCATTTATTTTCACCTCCGAGAAAAAGTTTTTCTTTGACCTTGACGATTTGCGGAGCGAGTTTTTCCAATTCCTTCATGCCGATAAGCATTGTTTGAAAGGCGACTTCGGTTAAATCATCGGGCGTATTTTTTAATCGCATCATCAATCGTCCGTGTGCAAAGTCGGCTGTGAAATCGCGTTTAAGATAATCTCTCATGCAGAGGAAAGTTGATTGCGACATCATTGAGGCACCCGCGCAGTAAATATCGAAACCGTGCTTGGCGGTGTTTGCATGACCGTCGACTGAAAACCCGATTATTTTTCCGTCGCCCTGTTTATAAATCTCCGCAACAATCATGAATCAGCCCTCGATTTTTTCAATCTTAACCTTTGTGAACGGCTGACGATGTCCTTGACGACGACGATAATTTGTTTTGTGTCTGTATTTGAAAATGCGAATCTTGGGACCTTTGCCGTTTTTGACAACCGAACCCGTAACTTTCGCGCCTTCGATAAGCGGACGACCGAATTTAATTTCTTCGCCTTCGCCAATAGCCAAAACTTCCTCGAACGTGACCGAAGAACCTTCCTCAGCGTCAAGTTTTTCAATGATAATCTCATTGCCTTCGGCGACTTTGTACTGTTTGCCGCCGGTTTTAATGATAGCGTACAATTTAAACGCCTCCATACGGATGAACTCGCCGACTGCGGGGCAACCGGAATTTTAATTACGCATTGCGCATTTCTCATTCCTAATTGCTTTTCAGCCCTCGTCGAGCGGCGCAGATAAGATAGCATAAAAATTTTTCGCTGTCAAAAAAAGTTTTCAAGCAATATCGGCTTTCCAGAGACCGTGAAGGTTGCAGTATTCGTAAGCGGCAAGTGCCGTGTCGTCATCAGCCAAAATGAATTCGGCGACGGGCTTATCGGCGGCGGTTAAATGAACATATTGCCCGCCTTTCTTCGTCTGCAGATAAATCCATTGAATCAAATGCGCCTCCGTCATGGGGTGTTCGATACTGCCGACCTTAACGGTAACTTTTTTGCCGTCAACCGTCACTTGCGGAACGTGTTTTTCCTGTGAGGCGTCAACGGTATTTGCTTTGAGAAAATTCATCGGCTTGCCGTCGCAAGAAATATTCTCGCCGTTGCCGCCAATCAGCATGATAATAGATTTTTTATCGTCCGAAATCAAAAGCCTGCTCATAATTTTTTCCTCCTTAAAATTTTTATAAAGCTTAATTCAAAGGAGCGCGTTCGTCAAGCTCAATATTTAGACAAAACTCTTTGAAGTTTAATGCCGAGAGCCGCCGCGACTCCCGCCTTTATAATGTCGCCGACAATAAACGGCACTACCGCCATCATAAAGGCTTGCCAAAGATTTATTTCCATAAGCAAAATCATCGACGCCAGCCCGCCCGCGTAAGTTATCGGCATTGCAATTAAAATATTTGCCGAGATGTAGCGTTTGATAGTCGGCGTTGTGCCCTTCGCCATGCTCAATAACGGATAAGCAATCAGCCACGCGAAATAAAATCCTCCTGCCGGACTAAGCAATCTGCCTAAACTTTGTCCGCCGCCGAGTACGGGCAAGCCGACTGCTCCCAGCAAAATATAAATCAGAATTACCGTGAACGTTTGGCGCGGATTCAAAATATAAGCCGTTAAGCTAAGCGCGAACGTCAACGCCGTTATCATGGTCGGCGTAAACGGCAACGGGAACGAGATATAAGCCGCAACACAGCACAGCGCGACGCACATTGACATTTTAGTTAAGTCTCTTACTTTGTCTCTCTGCATAAAAAATTCCTCCCTTTGTCAACGTGCCGATTATACAAATCAAAATTGTCAACGTCAACTTTCGGTAATGTTCACTGTCAACTTCTTTGCAATTTGCGACGGCGTTTGATAAAATTTTTTTGGGGTGATGAAAATGATTGAGAGAAAATTGACGCGACAAATTTCTGTCGGGAAAATAAAAGTCGGCGGCGGTGCTCCGATAAGTATTCAATCAATGACGAATACCAAAACGCATGACGCGGCGGCTACCATTGAACAAATTCAGCGGCTTGCGGCGGAAGGTTGCGATATTGCACGCGTGGCAGTACCCGATATGGCGGCGGCTAAAACTCTGGGCAAAATTATTTCGGCGGTCGATTTGCCGATTGTGGCTGATATTCAATTCGATTATAAACTTGCGCTCGAATCGATTGCGGAAGGCGTGGCGGCATTAAGATTAAATCCGGGCAATATCGGAGGCGCGGCGCATGTTCGCGAAGTCGTCAAATCTGCGCGGGCGGCGAATATTCCCATAAGAATCGGCGTCAATGCCGGCTCGCTAAGCAGAAAAATTTTGCAGAAATACGGCGGCGCAACTCCCGAAGCACTTGTTGAATCGGCAATGGAACACGTGGCAATTTTGGAGGCGGAAGAATTTTACGATATAAAAATTTCTCTCAAAGCTCATGACGTGCCGTTGACTTTAGCCGCTTACCGATTGATGAGCGAGAAAAAAAATTACCCGCTCCATTTGGGCATAACGGAGGCGGGCACTGTCAATACGGGCGTTATAAAATCGGCGGTCGGTATCGGCGCATTGTTGGCTGAAGGTATCGGCGATACCATTCGCGTTTCACTGACGGGCGACCCTGTTATCGAAGTTACCGTTGCCAAAGAGATTTTAAAATCGCTCGGACTGCGCGACGGCGGAGTTACTTTGATAGCTTGTCCGACTTGCGGGCGCACCAAAATTAATCTGCCTGCTATCGCCGCGCAGGTTGAGGAAAAAATTTCTTCCATACAAAAAACCATGACGGTTGCGGTAATGGGTTGCGTAGTCAACGGTCCCGGCGAAGCTCGTACTGCCGATGTCGGAATTGCGGGAGCAGACGGCGAAGGAATTATCTTCCGCAAAGGCGTTATCGTTCGCAAAGTTCCCGAATCCGAACTTGTCGCCGAACTCTTCAAAGAAATTGATTCGATTTTGGCTGAGTAAAACTATTCAGTCAAAAAGTAATTCTACAGGGTAAACTTTACCGCAGAAATTTTGTGATAAAATTAAGCGGAATTTTTTTTGGAAATGACGGAGGATAAGGCATGACGAAATTTTATCTGGCAATATGCAAAAACAAATTTTATCTTTACGACGACGCTCGCAAGCCCTTTTACATTGGCGGCAAACCTTTTTTCGAGTACGAGACGAATAAAATTCGCGAAGCAACCGTCCGATTGATTGAGAAAATCGTTGATGAAAATAAACTTCCGAATAAACGCGAGCTGAAATTTTTTGTCATAGAAAACAGCGACGCCGTAAGAAATGAAAACTTCGCAAAGATGGCTGAAACTTCACTTGCAAAGAGATATTCGCTCGGAGATATTTTGCGTAAAGCAATTTCGGAACTCGCCAAAAATCCCAAGCTCTATATCGCGGAGTTCGGTATCAATTACGACGGCGAATGTTATCACACGGAAAAAGGTTTTACCGATTACAGTTTGCTTGCGTTGTCGATTGAGCCTAATGAATTATTAAAATTTGTCGATTAGAAACGGAGAAAGTATTATGGGAAAAATTATTTGCGGCAAATGTCGCTTTGAAAATCGGGACACGCGCAACTTCTGCGAGAAATGCGGCACGTTCCTACGCACTAAGGATTTCGATAAAAACGCTTACGAATTGCCCGAAGTAAAAATGATGCGCGTCGTCGAAAATCTTTTACACGTTCCGCACGAGCCTATTAACTGGGACGCGGTTATCGACGCTTATTCAGCCAAAGTCGAGAGATTCGACGCCCTCTTTAAAATTCCGGGCATGGGCGCGGAAAATAATTCTGCCGTCGTTCAAAAAATGTCGGACTTTTTGAGCCTGTGCAGAAATCCCGATTTCCAAATTGCCTTTGTCGGCACGATTAAAACCGGCAAGTCGACATTGATTAATGCATTGCTCGGAAAAAATTATGCATCAATGGCTGTCACGCCCGAAACTGCCGCGCTTACAAAATTTCGTTCAAGCCCTCGCGATTATGTAAAAATAATTTTCTACACTCAAAGCGAATGGACTAAACTTTGGAATTCGCGTACAAGCGGCGCATCGGCTTTCATGGCGGAATATGAGGAATTGCAAGGCGACAAGCACAAGGATAAATGGATTAATCACGCGCCGATTCATAAGGAATTGGCTAACGAAGAAATTGAGGACGAGCTTAAAATTTGGTCGAGTTCAAAGCGGGCAGAACATTATTTTGTTAAAGAAATTGAAGTAGGCATTTCGACGCTGGGAAAAGATTTTCCGCCGCAAGTTGTCTTTGTCGACACGCCGGGACTTTCAGACCCTGTCGCTTATCGTTCCGAATTGACTAAGGGATATATTCGCCGCGCCAACGCCGTTTTCGTTTGCATAGACGCGCAGAAAATTCAGAAGGAAGAAATAGATACAATCGCGTCCGTCTTCGCGTTTTCGTCCGATAACAAAAGCAAAGTTCACATAGTCGCTACTCATTGGGACGTTTTAAACGATCCGGAAGATGATTGGCGGGAGCAAAAAAAATATTTGGTAAAGCGATTAACAGGACCGGCATTCTTCGACATGCAAGCGACGGCATCAACAAATATCATGCATTCGGCGGCGTATATTTACAATCTCTGCCGCGATTATGATTCGTTAGACAAAAAGGGACTCAAATCTTTGAAAAAATTCGCATTGGATTTCGATTACGAATTGCCGCAAGATTTACGCGCCATGCAAAAGAAAGCCAACGTTGAAACGATTCTGCGCGTGATTCGTGAAAATCTCGCCGCAAGATATAAACGACTTTTGACGAACGAAATCGAAAAGAAGTTTCTGGATATTAAGTACAATCTCACGCGCACGACCAAAGAGAAAAAGGACAGCACGGAAGAACTTTTGAAGGCGTCTCGTTCAAGCGGCAAAGAATTGGAAAAACAACTTCAAGAGCAACTCAAACGCTGTGACGCCGTTAAGAATTCGACCGAGCAACTCAAGGCGATTATCGAGCAAGTCAAGGATAAGACGGACAAACGCGCCAAAAAAATCTGCGACAGCCTTCGTAAAAAGCTCAATACGCCCGGCAAATAGGAGGAATGAATTATGGGCGGACAACCTGTTTGCGTCGATTGCTTAGCGTATCATCGGGTCGGCGATGTTTGCTTTAACGATTCTTTTCTCTTTAGAAACATGGAAGTTCCCGCTCAGCACGAGCCGAACGATACCGACGAGATAAGCGCGGCAAAGATTCGTATTCAAGAAATGGCGCGAGCACCCGAAGAAGTTTTGTTTTCTTTCGTCAGCCAAAGCACGGCGGAGCTTAAAGACTTTCTGAATCAATTCACTGTCGAAAAGAAGTACGCGGGGCACAAGTTGAAATTCGACGTTGAAAATTTGGATACGATAGAGAAAAAATTTGTCGCGGAAGTCAGCGGCTTTATCGTCGCCAAAGTTGAACGGCGGCTTGTTCCCGAAGATAAAGAAGTCGTCGTGATTTTGGGCGAGCCGGATGATGCCAAGCGCAGAAAAAATTTTGAGGCGTTTTACGAGCGGCTCTTTTGCAACGCGGTTAAAGATTTACTTTCCAAAACGGCGACATTCTTTCAAGTTCAATTTGAGAGTATCGACAAAGATATTTCCGCGCTGGAGAAAAAGCTCGCGGATAAAGGCAAGCATTCCGACAAACTCGGCGAAGTGCACGAACTAACCAAACAATTCATCGAGGATAAAAAGAATTCCGCTTGCGACGTGCTCAAAGCCCACATTAACCAAGTCAAAGAAATGATTCCCGTTAAATCGATTCGTCTGCAGGATATTGCGGCGGAATTGGAATTTACGACAGCGGGCGACGACGAGGCAGAAATTTTTTCGCTGAAGTATGCTCACGAGGCGGACGAAAATTCTCTTGCCATTGCTTACAGCGAGAAAGATATTTTTCGGACGCGGGCGCAATCTGTTTTGACGAAGCCGCGACTTGTGTCCGTTCAAAAAAATTTTCTGTACTGCGACTTCAAAGAGTTTAACGCGGCGATTATAAAAGTTGCGCGGCTGATGATTGCCGAAGGAATTTATCCCGACTACGAAAAAAATTTTGAACAAACTGCGCGGGATAATTCAATGTTCGGGGCGAATGTCGAAGTCGGCGAAGGCACGATTATTGCGCCGTTCGTGAGCATAGGAGAAAATATTAAGCTCGGAAAGAATTGCCGTATTGATTCGGGTGTTTTTATCGGTTCGGGTACTCAAATAGGCGACAACGTGAAAATTCTTTCGGGCAGTCGCGTCGGCGTGAATTGCCATTATCATTACGACTTTGACGGCAAGCAGAAAAGTTTTTGCGGCGTCGGGCGGACGATTATAAAAGACGGCGTTGAAATCGGAGCAAATACGGTGATTCAGCGCGGCACGTTTTCGGATACGGTTATAGGCGCGGGCACGATTATAGGCAATCTCGTTGAAATAGCGCACGATGTAAAAATCGGCGCGGATTGTTTGATTGTGTCGCAAGTCGGAATTGCCGGCAATGTCACTGTCGGCGACCGTGTTCAGATTTTCGGGCAAAGCGGAATTAAAGATTGGGTAACTGTCGGCGAAGGCGCGATTATCCTTTCCAAGTCGGGCGTTACTAAAAATATCCGCGCAGGTCAAAAAGTTTCGGGCATGTTCAGTCGCGAACATAAAGATGAGTTAAGGCGGCTTGCCAAGTTAAAGAAAATTATTAAGGAGGAATAGATTATGGGTGGAGGCGGCGGTTGTTGCGTCGGTGATTGTTGTGTAATGGCTTGTTGCGTAGGTAATTGCGGATTTTGTTGTGTCTTTGATTCTTGCAGTGACAGCGGCTGTTGTGTAGGTAATTGCGGCGTCAGTTCAAGCAGTTCAACTCCTAAAGAAGACCATGCGATAAAGACGGCAAATGAGCTGGCTGAAATGACAGACCGTGCCGAAAAGAATGCGGCGGAAGAAGAAAAACAAATCGTTGATAACGTCAACAAGACAATGGCAGAATTTATCGAATGGCTTAAAGAAGTCAACAGGACGAAAATCGGCGGGAAAAATTTAGATATTAACATTGATAAGATTCGCGAGCTTAATGAAGAGTTGCGGAAGAAGATTGTCGGATTTATCGGTACCAGACTTAAAAACAGAATTCACAGCAGCGATTCGGAAGTTTCTACGATTTTGGCGGAGTTGGACGATACCAAACGCAAGAAAAACTTTGATGATTTTTACGCCGCGAGAATGCACGATGCGATTCAAGATTTGATTACGGAGATTGAAGATTCTGTTCGCGAACAATCCGACGCTATCGAACGCGAGATTCAAAATCGAATTAAAGAACTCAATAACGTTATGGCGCAAGAGACTCGTGCTTTTGAGGACTTAAAGAAGTTAAAGGAACAGGAAGATTCGCGGCTCGCCGAAAAGCAGGTTGAATACATGTACTATGCGGACTTGTGCGACGTGATGTATAACGAATTGGCGACGAAAAATTTAGGCATCGGCGGCAGGTGAGGCGTTATGGAAACTTTAATGTCGGGGAACGAAAAAATTCTGTTCACGCTGTACGCTGTCGGCAAGGGTTTCAATTTCGACGGGCGGAAAACTTTCGACGAACTCAATAAAAATCTTCAGTCGGAAATAAAAACTGCCGCTGTTAAATCTTCGGTCTTTAATTTTTGCGTCGAGACGCCGAAAAAAATTTTGGTTTACAACACGCTTTATAATGCCATGTTGAAATTGACGCCCGATGAATTTCTGAAATTGAACGACAAACAGCCATGTGATGAAGATTTGCGGCGGAAATTTTTGGAATCGGGCTTGTTGGTTACGGCTGATATTGACGAGCGGGAAAGTTATCGATTGTGGCGGCAGGAGTCGCGCAAAAATTCAAATCATTTATCCGTGAACATTACGACAACGCTGAAATGCAACGCCCGCTGTCCTTACTGCTACGAACACGGCGTTAAACATGTTGACTTCGACGAAACTAAAATCGACGCGCTGATTGACTTTATCAAGGAGCATAAAAAAGATTCGCCCGTCAAGTTGAATTGGTTTGGCGGCGAGCCTTTCCTTAATCCGAAAATTATTGATGAAGTTACCAAGCGGCTCGGCGAGGCGGGGCTTGAATATGAAACGTTTGCGATAACCAACGGCAGTTTGATAACGCGGCGGCTTATTGAGAGCAAATTTAAGAAATGGAATCTGCGCGGAGTACAAATCACATTGGACGGCACGGCTGAGCAATATGCCAAGCGTAAAGGTTACGTCGACGGGCAACGGGCGGTTTTCAAAAAAATTCTTAATCGTATTGCGTGGCTTGCCGAAGCGAATATTCATGTTGACATTCGTCTGAATACCGACCGCGAAAACATGAATGACATTTTGAATTTGATTTACGTTTTGCAGGCGCGTTTTGATGGCAAGAAAACCGTTGTATATTATCCGGCGTTCGTGACGGGCGTTAAGGACAAGTTGAGCGACGCCGAGAAAGTTTCATTTGTTAAGGAAATTTTTCGAGCGACAGCGAATCCCGAAAAGTTGAGTATAAATAATCGGCTGTACTCTTTTCCGCGAACGTTGCCATGTATGAGAAACGATCCGCAAGCTTTTTCCGTTGACGTTTACGGCAGGATTTATAACTGTGAGCACTTGGTCGGGCGTAAAGAAAAAGCTCTGGGCACTTTGAAAAGACTTTCGGATAAAGTTAATAAGGCGCGGCTTGATGAACCTTTGCGCGAAGAATGCGTTGCCTGTGTATTTTTGCCCAAATGCATGAGCGGTTGCGCGTCGAATATGCGAACGGGCGACGCCGCTTGTATGATTGAACGGTATATGATTCAAGCCTACATGGAATTTATGTGCGAGTGACGGTGGATGGCATGGAAAAATATTTGGAGCAACAGGAAATAATTTTAAGGCAACAGCAAGAGATTTTGTCGATGATTAATCGGCTTGAAGATAAACTTGACATGCTTAACTTTAAAGTTCAACGGCAAAACGACGAAATAAATTTACGGCTTGAAATTAATGAACGGTCGACGCGGCAAATCGATGAACAGCTTGCAATAGCAAACGATTTGAGACGAAACGAATTATCTGACTTAAAACCGACGCTTGAGCAACTGAAATCACTTGAAGAATTTTTGCGGCTCGACGTGGCAACGCGATTGATAAATAATTTGGAAGGAGAATCTTGATTGGAAGAATTTTTTCTTAAGCTGGGACTAATGACGCAAAGGAATCACGCGGAATTGATTCAAGAAATCAAGGCATTGCGTACCGGCATAGACGCACTTACTGCGGAAATTTCCGCGCTCGTTGAAATGTCAACCTCGAATCATGCGGAACTAAAAAATTCTCTCGATATTATAACGAACAAACTTTACGTTTTTGCCGATGCGGAAACCGCGAATCACTTGGCGATTAAAAATTCATTCGACGTTATGACGAAGAAAATCACTGCACTTGCCAATATTTCCAACTCGAATTATACCGAGCTTAAAGATTCTGTCGGCAACGTATCTGAAAAGATTTCCGCGCTTGCCGATACTTCGACTGCTAATCATGCAGATCTTAAAGATTCTGTCGGCGGCGTAGTTGAAAAAATTTCTACGCTTGCCGATACTTCGACTGCTAATCATGCAGAGCTTAAAGATTCTGTCGACGGCGTAGTTGAAAAAATTTCCGCGCTTGCCGATACTTCAACTGCAAATCATACGGAGCTTAAAGATTCTGTCGGCAACGTAGCTGAAAAAATATCCGCGCTTGCCGATACTTCAACTGCAAATCATACGGAGATTAAAGATTCTATCGGTAACGTAGCTGAAAAAATATCCGCTTTCGCCGATACTTCGACTGCTAATCATACGGAGATTAAAAATTCTGTCGGTGTCGTAGCTGAAAATATTTCCGCGCTTACCGATACTTCAACTGCTAATCATACGGAGATTAAAGATTCTGTCGGTGGCATAGCTGAAAAAATATCCGCTCTCGCCGATACTTCAACTGCGAATCATACGGAGATTAAAGATTCTGTCGGCGGCTTAGCTGAAAAGATTTCCGCGCTTACCGATACTTCAACTGCGAATCATACGGAGATTAAAGATTCTGTCGGCGGCTTAGCCGAAAAGATTTCCACGCTCGCCGATACTTCGACTGCTAATTATACGGAGATTAAAGATTCCATTAGCTTTGTAACGAAAAAAATCATTTCCGATAGTTCATCCGATAAAGAAAGTTTGAAGTCTATCGAAGAATTACTGCGATTAACCGCCGCTAATCAAATGATGAGTTTGATTCAAAAGTAACTTCTAAAACGAAAAGGAGCCGTCTCTTTTGAGATGACTCCTATTTATTTTTGGCTGAAAATTTATTTCTCAATGATAATGCGCGGGAATAATTGTTCGGGTTTGCCGACTTCGTGATTAGGTTCAAGCAGTCCGAAAATTTCCGCGTCATCAAGTTTGAGTTCTGCCGAAACTTTTAATTGCTCGCGAATTTTCTGAGCGGTCGACGGCATAAACGGCGCAATTAATATGCTGACAATCCTAAGCGATTCGGCAAGGTTATAGAGGACGTTAGCCAGTTCTTGACGTTGCGTTTCGTCTTTAGCGAGTTTCCAAGGCATAGTTTCATCAATGTACTTGTTCGCCCGCCCGATGAATTTCCAAACGATTTTAACGGCGTCGGACAGCTGAATATTTTCCATAAGCTTGCGATATTCCCGCGCAGTATCGACAGCCTCCGCGCAGAAACTTTTATCAAGGTCGGTGCCTTCGCTCGTCGGCAAAAGAATTTTTTTCTGGAATTTGCCAATCATATTCAAGGTACGGTGTAAAAGATTTCCTAAGTCGTTAGCAAGGTCGGCATTAATCCTTTGAATGAGTGCGTCGCGGCTAAAGTTGCCGTCAAGTCCCAGAGTAATTTCCCTTAACAAGAAATATCTGATTGCGTCCGCGCCGAATTCCTCAACCAACGCTACAGGGTCAACGACGTTGCCTTTCGACTTCGACATTTTATCGCCGTCAGTGACAAGCCAGCCATGTCCGTAAATTTGTTTAGGGAGCGGAAGACCAGCCGCCATAAGCATTGCGGGCCAAATAATCGTGTGGAAACGAACAATTTCCTTGCCGACAAGGTGAATATCCGCAGGCCAAAACTTTTTCATGGCGTCGTTGTGAATCAGCGGCGTAATGTAATTGATAACGGCGTCAAACCAAACGTAAATAACGTGGCGTTCGTCATCTGGCACGGGAATTCCCCAGTCAAACGACGTGCGCGATATACATAAGTCCTCCAGCCCTTGCTTGATGAAATTTATCATCTCGTTGCGGCGCGAAGTCGGAACTATAAATTCCGGGTGATCCTCAATATGTTGCAAAAGCTTATCGGCGTACTTCGACAGCTTAAAGAAATACGCTTCCTCCGAAACTTTTTCAACGGGACGATGACAATCGGGGCAACAGCCGTTTTCGTCGAGTTGCAACTCCGTCCAATACGATTCGCAAGGCGTACAGTAAAGCCCCGTGTATTCGCCTTTGTAAATGTCGCCCGTCGCCTTAATCCGATTAAAAATTTCCTGTACAACTTTTTCGTGACGCGGCTCGCTCGTGCGGATAAAATCGTCATTCGAGATATAAAATTTCTTCCACAAGTCCTTGAAACTGTCAACAATCGGGTCGACGTATTCAAGCGGCGTCTTACCTTGAGCCTGTGCGGAACGTTGAATTTTTTGCCCGTGTTCGTCAGAGCCGGTCAAGAAAAAAACTTCATAACCCGCAAGACGTTTAAAGCGGGCAATGGCATCGGCAATCGTCGTGCAGTAGGCGTGCCCTATGTGCAAATTCGCGCTCGGATAGTAAATTGGTGTTGTAATATAAAAAGTCTTCATTAAATTTCCTCCTTGTTCAGATTAAGATTTTTAAGAGTGAAATAGGCAATTTCGGGCGGACAACCAATACGGAAAGGGAACCACGAACCGTTTCCGGAGTGTACGTAGCCGATTGAGTCACCGATTTTGACAAGCCCGCGAGTATATTTAAAGACAGGGAAGAGCGGGACGCCGAAAATCCCGAATTGTGAGCCGTGAGTGTGCCCCGTCAAAGTCAGAACGAAATTTCCTTCCGCGCCATCGTCAATAAATTCAGGGTGGTGAGCCAACAGGATTTTAACGGCGTCATCGGGGACATCAGCCGTAGTACCGGCGACATAACTGCGCCGCGCCTCGCGGAAACGGTTTTCAACGTCTTTATCGTTTGAAGAAGTAATCGGAGCGCGGGAAGGATAATCGACGCCGTGAATATAAAGCTTCGACGTGACATTTTTGGAGCGATTGACGAGCATATTAATTTTTGTCTGCCTAATCATCTGTTCAATCTGATGAATGCCGCGAAAATGTTCGTGGTTGCCGTGAATGTAGTAAATGCCGAACTTAAATTTGTCAGTAAAGCTGTCGACAAGTTTAATCGCGGCGGGATTCATTTCTGCATCGTCGAAAATATCGCCCGTTATCGCAAGCAAATCGGGTTTGGCATCGGCGACACGTTGTAAAAGGGCTTCGAGACGTTCCAAAGAGTAATACGCGCCCAAATGAATATCGCTAATCTGTGCAACGGTGAAATTTTCGAGTTCGGGCGGCAGATTTTTAACGGGAACGTCGTAAAAGTTTTGAACGTCGGAATTTTTTTCGATACGGTTGCCGTAAAGAGAGATTGCCAACGACGCAAGCGGATAAATCATGCCGTGAACCAATGCACGTCGCCGCACAGGGTCGAAAGGCTCCGGCTTATGGAATTTTCGATAAAAAAATCTGACGACAACCGCGCAGATTACCAATAAACCGCAGATAAGTTGCGACATCAGAAATATCGTTGCCAAATTGCCGAAGACTGATATAAAAATGTCGGGAACAAGCCCGCGAACAAACCAACCGCCGACAATTACGATTATCATAGCCAAATCTGCCGCCGCGAAGAGCTTATAGAACTTTTTGGCAAGATGATCGCTGACTAAAAATCTTATTGAGACGAGCGCAAGAGCCAAAATTACTCCGAGAAATCCTGCCGTAACGATTATGAACATTTATCAACCTCCAAATAGGAACTAGGGACTAGGATTTAGGGTTAAGGGAAAAATCCTTTACCCCCGACACCTTTTCCCTTCCCCCTTAGCAAGGGATTAATTGCGCATTACGCATTTCTAATTTCTAATTGCAGTTTGGCGGCTTTGACGACGTTTTTCATAAGCATGGCGACTGTTAAAAGACCTACGCCGCCGGGAACGGGAGTAATTGCGCCCGCAATTTCCTTAGCCGCCTCAAAATCGACATCGCCGACCAATTTTTTGGGAGCAATTCGATTAATGCCAACGTCGATAACGGTTGCGCCCGGTCGAATCATATCTGCAGTAACGAGATTAGGTTTTCCGCTTGCCGCAACCAAAATTTCACCTTCGCGAGCTACTTCCGCTAAATTTTTCGTGTGAGTATGACAAACAGTAACGGTTGCATGACGCGCCATAAGCAAATGTAAAAGCGGCTTGCCGACAATGTTACTGCGCCCGATAATTACGGCGCGTTTGCCGTCAATTTCAATACCTGCAAGGTCGAGCATTTCAATACAGCCTGCGGGAGTACAGGGCACAAGTGCGGGACTGCCGATAACTAATTTGCCGACGTTGACGGGGTGAAAGCCGTCGACATCTTTTTTCGGGTCGATTCGATTAAGAATTTCTTCCGAATGTGCTTTAATGGCAGCGGGCAACGGCAACTGTACTAAAATTCCGTGAATATTTTTATCGGCGTTGAGTTCGTCGATTTTGGCAAGGAGCGCGTCCTTAGTCGTATCTTCGGGCATTGCGACGACTTCAGAGATTATTCCGAGTTCCTCGCAAGTTTTATGCTTATTGCGAACGTAGACTTGCGACGCGGGATTTTCTCCGACGATTATAACCGACAATCCGGGCGTCACGCCGAAATTCTTTTTGAGTTCCTCAACTTCAAGCCGCGCAGTTTCCTTTATCTTGGCGGCGAATTCTTTTCCCATTAAAATTCTTGCCGACATACTTTCAGCCTCCCAAAGTTTTTTTGCAGTGTACAACAGATAGATTTTTTTCGCAACAAAAAAGCCCCGCAGATTGTACGAGGCTTCCGATAACTTGTTAAAGAAAATTTATCAACCGAAATTCAAAGTGAGTTGTTCGACTTTTACGGGCGCGGTTTCTGCCGTGAATTTAAATGTTCGTCGACTTTCAACATCATCTTTGCCGATCGTTTCATTTCGCGTTGAACCTTTTTGTCGTTAGTCGAATGCGGTTTAATCGGATTTTGCGTATTATCGCATTACGCATTGATAAAAGCTGTCACGTTCGACAGGCTGATAACCGCATTCCGAAATAATTTTCTCCAGAGTTTCGCGAGTAATGCCCGTCGAGCTTTCGGCTCCCGCTGCATGAATAATTTTTTCTTCGCCGATTGTGCCGTCCAAATCGTCCGCGCCGAAGTTCAACGCCAGTTGCGCTATCGGCAACGTCAACATTACCCAAAATGCCTTGAAGTGTTCAAAGTTATCGAGAGCCAACCTTGACAGCGCGAGCATTTTCAAATCTTCCCATGCTCCGACACGACGCAGATTAAATTTTTTTCCAAGCTCCGTATTTTCGGGGTGGAAAGGAAATAACATCATTGCCATAAATCCGCCCGTTTCGTCTTGCAACTCGCGCAGTTTTATCAAATGTTCAATGCGCTCCTCAATCGTTTCAATGTGCCCGTACATCATCGACGCATTTGTTTTCAAGCCGAGCTTATGCGCCGTCTTCATGACTTCGAGCCATTCAGCGGCAGTACATTTCTTGGGACAAATAATTTCGCGAACACGGTCTGATAAAATTTCCGCGCCGCCGCCCGCCAATGAAGTTACGCCCGCGCCGATGAGTTCACTTAAAACTTCCGAAAAACTTTTGCCGCCGATTTGTGCAAAGTTCACAATCTCAACGGGAGTAAATGCATTAATCCCGACGTGCGGCAGAATTTTTTTGACAAGCTTAACGGTGTCCAAATAGTAATTAAAATTTTTATCGGGGTGTAGAGAACTGACAATATGAATTTCCCTAATCCCTGACACCTGTTCCCTTACCACTTTTTCAACGTCGTTAAGTTCGAGAGTAAAGGCGCGATTGTCGCCGCTCCCGCATTGAAAGGCACACAGCGGACAATTCGCTTTGCAAACGTTGGTTAAATTTATGTGGCGATTGACTGTGTAGAAAATTTTTCTGCCGCTCTTCGACTCTTTGACGCGCCGCGCAGATTCCGCCAAATATAAAAGGTCGTTGTCTTCATAAAGCGCAAGAATTTCATCAAAGTTCAATCGTTCGCCCGAAGATATTTTTTCTTTGGCACGGTTTAAGTTGTTCATTTGTTGCCTCCAATGGCGCAAGGTATTCGCCCCGCCTCACGAATGATTTTTATAATCTCATCTTCGGCAAGTGAACGCGGCGAAGTCGCTCCGGCATCATGCAAAATATTTTCGCGGTGAATCGTTCCGTCAATGTCATTGGCTCCGAAACTCAATGCAACCTGCGCGACCGGCACCGTCAACATCACCCAGTAAGCTTTGATATTCCTAAAGTTGTCAAGCATGAGCCGCGAAATCGCCATAGTCTTTAAGTCGTCCCACATTGAAGTTTGTTTAATTTCTTTTTCAAGCGCGGTATTTTTCGGCAGGAACGGAAAACAAATAAACGTTTGAAAACCGCCCGTCTCGTCTTGCAACTCGCGCAGTCTGATTAAATGTTCGACACGCTCCGATAAAGTTTCAATGTGCCCGTAAAGCATTGAAGCATTAGTTTTAATTCCGAGCTTGTGAGCCGTCCGCGCAACGTTAAGCCATTCGGCGGCAGTTGCTTTCTTCGGGCAAAGTAAATTTCTGACACGGTCGGTTAAAATTTCTGCGCCGCCGCCCGCTATCGCTTGCAAGCCCGCAGTCTTTAACCTAATCAAAACTTCTTCGACGCTCAAGCCCGAAATATTTGCAAAGTGCTGAATCTCCACGCCCGTAAATCCTTTTATGTGAAGTGCGGGAAATTTTTTATGAAGAACTTCGACGAACGCCAAATAATTTTCAAAAGTCCAAGTCGGATGCAAGCCGCTGACTATGTGCAAGCCCGATAAATGAGGGTCTCGACTCGCCTCCTCAACCAATTTAATCGCGTCGTCAATCGTCATGGCATACGCGCCGCCGTCGTCAACATTTCTTCCGAACGCGCAAAATTTACAGCGCGACTTACAAATATTCGTCAAGTTCACGTGGCAATTCACATTGTAATAAACAGCGTCGCCGCAAATTTTTTTCCGAACGTAATCTGCCAACGCGCCCATCCAACTTAACTCATTGCAGGCAAATAATTTTTCGCCGTCACCTCTCGTAAGCCGTTCGCCCTTCAAAACTTTATGTTCAATTTTCTCAAGCTCTCCTCTGACAAACAAAATCTTTTCCTCCCGTTAATTGAAGTCGAAAAATATTTTACCCCGCCGCGCAGATTATTTCAAAAAAATTTTACGGACAGTAAGAAAAACCTTTGTCAAGGCTGAAAAAAACATGTATAATCAAAGCAAAAAGGAGGCGAGAAATTTTGTTGAAGATTTTTAAAAAGGCATTTGACAAAATTGACGGACTGATAGCATTGGCGGCGATATTTTTGTTCGTGCATTTCGATTACGATAACCTTTCGATGCTCGACAAAATTTATATCGCGTCATTCGGACTCTGGACGGTGATGAAGCTTATAAGGCTTTATATTATTTACAGAAACGAGAAAGGATGATTCAATGAAGAAAATTTTTTTTACGGTACTCATGTTGGCAACGTTTATTTTCGGAGGTTGCGGTGGAAAAACTGAGGAGGAACCTAAGCCGGAACCTCAACCCGAAGTCGAAACTCAAGCCGAAGCCGCTCCCGCCCCCGCGCAGAATGTCGACGGCGATTTGAAAATCTCAATGCTGAACGTCGGACAGGGCGACGCGATTTTGATTCAAACCAAGAATCAGACAATCTTAATCGATACCAGCGACACCGACGAGCGAGATTTACTTATAAGCGAGCTTGAGAAATTTTCGGTAACAAAAATCGACAAATTGATTCTGACTCACCCGCACGCCGACCATATCGGCAGCGCAAAAGTTTTAATCAACGCAAGCAAGAAAGAAATCTCCGCTAATCCCTACCTTGAAAAAATTTCAGTCGCCGAAGTTTACGACAACGGCATTGCCTCAAGCTCCCCGCTTTATAAAAATTACATGAAGGCTATCGACGCTAAGGGCATTGTCCATAAAAGTTTGAAAGTCGGCGATACTGTGGACTTCGGAGGCGGCGTCAAGTTCAATGTTCTTTACCCGACGACTCAGCTTGTCGACTCTGTAAACGGCGGCGAGCAAAAATCCGACCCCAATAACGAATCGATTGTCGGAAAACTCACTTACAAAAAATTTTCCATGATGTTCACGGGCGACGCAGAAAAGCCGGTTGAAGCCGAGATTTTAGCAAATAATAAGACTAAGGCTTTAAAATGCGACGTATTAAAGAGCGGACATCACGGCAGTTACACGGCGTCGACTAAAGATTTCGTTGCGGCAGTCAATCCGAGTTGCGTTTTAATTTCTGCCGGTCCGGACGAAGAACGTCGCAATACTTACGGACACCCGCACCTTGAGCCGCTTGAAACTTATTTGGCGCAGGGCATTGATAAGAAAAATATTTTCTGCACGCGCTGGAACGGCACAATTACAATCATCAGCGACGGAAAAAAATTCTCCGTCACACCCGATAAAAAGGAGGATTGGTTTGATAAATGGATAAAGCAAAAGAAAAAGGAACAAAAGAAATAACCGCTTACCTTGACAGAATCGAAGAGCTTGAAGACGGCTCGGAGACGGCGATTTTCCTGTTGGAGGAAGAGGAAGACGAAATTCGCGAATTCGTATTGCCCGCAGACTTTTTACCCGAAGATGCAGGCGAAGGCGAATACCTCACGATAACAATTTCTCGCGAGCAAGAGAAAACTCAAGAGGCTCTTGAAGAATCACGAGAGCTTCTGAAAAACTTGGAGGAATGATTTTGCTGAAAAGATTTCTGACATGCCTCACATTGTTAATCGCTTTGACAATCGCGGGAACCGTTTACGCCAAACCCGCCGAGCTCACGGAGATAAATGCCTTTGATTTGAACGGCGACACCGTGCGCATTGAAATTTCGTATAAGGGCGGGCAAATCGATTACAGAAATATCTCGACCGATTTATCTTCGGGGATTCTGCACGTCGAATTGGATAACACTTTGCCCGGCAGAATCAGCCGCGTTTCGGGTACCAAAATCGAATCGGATACAAAAGATTTCGTCGAAAAAATTATCACCAATAAAACTCAAGCCAATCACACCAGCGTTCAAATTCATTTTAAGTCGTTTGTTGAGCGCGGCGACGTGAAAATTTCTCTTGAGCCGGCAACCCGCGCAGAAAAAAAATCCGCTCGCGTTGTCCTCGACGTAACAAAATCTTTATTGCCCGAAAATGAATGGACTTGGAACGATCCGACCGACGCTTATCAAAAAATTATCGTACTCGACCCCGGACACGGCGGCTCCGACTCAGGCGCAATCGGTCCGACAGGTGTAACCGAAAAATCCGTTTCCTTAGCCGTCTCGCTTATGGCAGAAAAACTTTTGACGAATTCGGGATACAAAGTTATAATGACTCGCACGACTGATATTGACGTTGCCGCGCCGGGCGTTCCCGACTCAACCGAACTTCAAGCACGAGTCGATAAAGCTCCGCCCAATGCCGCATTGTTTATCAGCGTACACTGTAACGCATTTTCAAACAGTACTTCAAACGGTATGGAAACTTTCCACGCGCCGACTGCCGTCAAAGGTGCACGACTCGCAAGGCTTTTAAATGAAGAACTTGAACGACTCGGCGGACTTAATAATCGCGGCGTCAAGGCGGCAAGATTTTATGTAATGACTCACTCGCAATGCCCCGCGTCATTAATCGAGCTGGGCTTCATCACCAACCCTCGCGAAGAAAAATTATTGGCAAGCAAAGATTATCAACAGAAACTTGCGCAGGCAATTACCAATGCCGTCAATCGGTACTTCAATCAAGGAGGAATTGATTAATCGTGAAGAAATTTTTAGTTCCGGCAATGCTCGCGCTGCTTCTGTTTACTGCGGGTTGCGATAAACCTTCGGGCGATAATCCTGCCGCGCCGCCGCCCGATAAGCCCGCACAGGTAAAACCCGAAGTTAAGCCCGAAGTCAAACCCGACCCCGTTAAACCGGAAACTGTTCCTCCCGAAGTCAAAGAAAATATTCCGACACGTGAAGAAAAACCTTCCGCGATTAAGGAGCCGGCAAAGGAATCAATGAACATCAAAGTTTATTATCCCGATGATTCGGGCATGAAACTTGTTGAAGTCGAGCGCGAGATTGTCATTGACGATTCGACCGATAAATATACCGCCGCCGTTGAAACTCTGCTTGAGGAACCTGCCGAAAATAATTTGACTAAAATTTTCCCGAAGAATGCGGCAATACGAAGCGTCACGGTTGAAGACGGTTTGGCGATTGTCGATTTCGACGGAGGCTTTTTGAAAAACTTTGTCGGCGGCTCGACGGGCGAAGAATTTTTAATCGGCTCGGTCGTCGATACCTTGACGAATTTCCCCGAAGTCAAACGAGTTAAATTTTTGGTCGACGGAAAAGAAATTGAAACTTTATCCGGTCATATGGATTTGAGTACACCGCTCGAACGCATGAGCGATTTGACAAATTAATTCTCTGTGAAATTAAAAAGCGACACGCGAGTTTAAACTTTCGTGCCGCTTTTTTTTTAGAAATTGTATAGGTGCAAAGTGCTGTTCATCAATTCGACAGAAAAATTTCCTTCGGAGAAAGTCAGTACGTTTAACGCCATGTTGTATTGTCCGATTGCCCACATTTTACGAAGAGGAATAACGAGAGCCGCGCAGAGTATCAAACGAATTGCCGCGCCGTGACTTACGACGATTATGCTTTTATCGTCATTGTCGGCAATGATTTCGTCGAGCGCGTTCATAATTCGCGCCTGACTTTGCAGAAAAGTTTCTCCGTTCGGCGGCTGAACTTTATCAGGACGTGTAAAAAATTTTTCAAAGCCTTTAGGATTTTCTTTAGCCAAGTCGCTTAAAAATCTGCCTTCCCATTCGCCGAAACTTGTTTCACGCAGACCGCGTTCCTTTATCACGGACAAACCGAATTTCTCTGCCAAAATTTCAGCCGTCATGACTGCCCGTTCCAAATCGCTTGAGTAAATGGCATGGACATTGCTGAAAGGAGCATGTTCCGCCAACAGATGCGCTTGCTGAATTCCTTCGGGCAAAAGTTTTATATCCGAACTGCCCTGAAGTTTTCCGATTTTATTCCATTCGGTTTCGCCGTGTCGAATCAAAAATATTTTAGTCAACTAAATTTCCTCCCAAAAACATTTAACTAAACCCGTATTTTATCCGAAAATTTTTGTAAAGATAGCAAATATTTTTTGGAAAAGCAAGTTGCATAAAGTGATTGGTGAAAATAAATCTGTAATGTGGTATCATGGGCGCGTCGTTTTTCATTTGTGCAGGAGAAAATTTCATGAGCGTAATTGAGAAAATTAAGAGCAAGACAGGCGGCTTTGAAATTTCCACGAAGATAACTTTCGGCTATGCTGCGTGTTTCATAACGTTGCTGATTCTGATTAATGCGGCAATGTGGATAGGCGTTATGGTTGCGCTGTATCGTCCCGCCGAAAATACCATTCGTTACAGCATGGGGCAGATTGGAGAGATTTTCGAGAGGTTGGAAGAGAATTACGATGCCTTTAATCCTGCCGCTTTTCGCGGGGCACTGATTACGGGCGTAGTCTTGAGAGTTGTTGACGAGCAGGGAAATATTTTCATTGACACGGACGCAAAATATCCTTCGATTGAGAAGTTTAACGCGGGGATTTTGCCCGACCCGCCGATTTTTGCCAATGATAATTTTGAGATTTCGCAAATCGGTTCCGCGCTGATTTATCGTGCCGAAATGGAATACACTCACGAAGGCAATACGGTTACTTTGTATTTTTTCCGAACGATAACTTCCGAGCTTAAACTTTTTGATGAGCTGGAAAAATTTTTACTGATTCTTGACATTATCGGGATAGTTGCCGCGCTGTTGATTGGACGTTATTTGAGTCTGGGAGTTTTGAAACCGATAAAGACGATGAATGAACTTGCGAGAGAAATTGCGTTTGAGAAAATGAGCGGGCGAATTCCCATAGGCGAGGCTAATGACGAACTCAGCGAGTTGGCAAAAACTTTAAATGAAATGCTTGACCGTTTGCAAGGTGGCATCAACAAGCAACAGAAATTTGTTTCGGACGCCTCGCACGAACTGAGGACGCCCGCCGCAGTCATTAAAGGATACATTGATTTTATTGAGACTTACGGCACGGCTGACGAGGAACTTTTAAAAGAAAATATTAAAATGATTGGCTCTGAAGCAAAAAATATGCAAGACTTGCTTGAAAATTTATTGTTCCTTTCGCGGACGGACAGGAATACTCAAAAGCTCAAGAAAAAACATTTGGATTTAGATGATATAGTCGGCGACGTGATGAGCAAAATGAAAATCGCCGTTAAGACGCATGAAGTTGAGCTGATTAGGAATGATATTGCAAAGATTTTCGGCGACGAAACGACTATTCGGCAGATGATAAGAATTTTTTTGGACAATGCGGTTAAGTACACGCCCGAAGGCGGCATTATCAAAGTCAGTTCGGCGATTGACGGCAAGAAAATTTTGTTGCGCATTTCGGATACCGGTATCGGGATTGCACCGGAGAATCAGAGTAAAATTTTCGACAGATTTTTTAGGATAGACACGGAAGATTTGGTAAGCGAGGCGAACGGCAGCGGGCTTGGCTTATCTATTGCAAAATGGATTGCCGACGAACACGGGATAAAAATTTCTGTGGACAGCAAGCTCGGCGAAGGTACGACTTTCATATTGGAGATTCCTTTGGCAAAATGAAAATTAAAGTCTCGAATTCAATGTTAAATGTTATGCTCGCGGCAATGGCGGCGGGCATTCTTTTTATGGAAAATTTTAATCGTTCGCCGAGATTTTTAATCGGAACCTGCGCGGCTTTGATTATCTGCGGAATAATTTTCACATGGCGGTGGAAAAATTTAACGGCGTGGATAATTTGCCCGATAATTTTTTTCGCAACGGGCGGTTTGAGATTCTGCGCGGTCGATAACTTGCCTGACAATGACGTTTCAAAATTCGCGGGGCAAAGTGTTCAAATAACGGGCGTGATTCGCGAAGAACCGCAGATTAAGATTCAGCCAAACGGCTCAACGCAAATGCGCTTTGTTGTCGACGTGCAAGGCGAAATGTGCGGCGGAATAATTTTGACTTACTACGCGAAAGAAAATGAAGAACTTCCGACTGCGCGAATCGGCGATAAAATTTCAGCGAGCGGCAATTTAAAACTCATTACGAATTACAATAATCCGGGACAAATCGACGGCGTGACGCGCATGAAGGCAAGCGGAATAACTGCGCGATTATCGGCGGGCAAGTCGGGGATTTCGATTGAAGAAATTGACGGCGACTATCGGACAAAATTTTTAAGATTGGTTGCGGCGATTCGTGAACATTATCGCGAGTCGATGGCTGAAGTTATGTCGCGGGAAGATGCGGCGGCGATTTTCGCAATGTTATTCGGCGGCTACGCGGGATTAAATCCCGAATTGGTCGAAGATTTTGCGACAACGGGCATAGTTCATATTTTATCGGTAAGCGGCTCGCATATGAGCATGATGGCGGCGTTTGCGGCGTGGCTCTGCGCTCTTTTAAAATTTCCGCGAGGTTTGACGTTTGCAGTCGGATTTTTTGTAATCGGTATCTACGCGATATTGAGCGGATTTTTGCCGCAAGTTTTACGTTCTGCGACTATGGGCATATTAATTTTCTTGGCAAAAACATTGGACGCGGAAGCGGAAGGCGCGAGGCTTTTAACCTTGACTGCGCTGGCAATGTTAATCAATCAGCCGCTGTTATTGTTCGATATAAGTTTTCAGTTAAGCTTTACGGCGACGGCGGGGCTTATGTACTTATCGGAGGACTTGAGAAAATTTTTGGAGCGATTGCCGAAATTTTTCTCGGAACCGGTAGCAATGACGATTGCCGCGCAGTTGGCGGGCTTGCCGGTTGTCGTATGGTATTTCAATCAGATTTCGTTGAGTTCGGTTTTGGCAAATGTATTTGTCATGCCGTTATTGGAAATTGTGATTGTCGGCGGACTTTTGGGCGGGATAATTGCGGCGGTCGTGCCGATAGCGGGGAAAATATTTTTCGCAGGAGAGGCTTTGATATTCGGAGCGGGCGCGGAACTGAGCAGACTTTTTGCGAATTTGCCGTACAGTGCGGTACAAGTTCCGACGCTCGGATTATTGGCGGGATTTTTTTATTATGCCGCGTTGATTCTGCGTCGTCCTGCAATTTTATTGGCGATAATATTTTTGTTGTCGATAAATCTTTTCAGGGCGGGAGATGTTGAAGTCAGTTTCGTTGACGTAGGGCAGGGCGATTGCGCGGTTGTCATAACGCCAAATAGAAAATGTTTAATCTTTGATACGGGCGGCGTCCGAGAAAAATTATTTGACGTTGGCGGGCGCGTGATTGTTCCTTATCTCAAGCACGAAAATATTCGCGAGGTTGACAAAATTTTTCTTACTCATGTTCACGAAGATCATTCGGGCGGCGCAGGCTCCGTAATAAAAAAATTTCCCGTCGGTAAAATTATCACTGCGGGAGAAAGTAAATCGGAATATGCGGCTGTCTTTGGAATCGCCGAAAGTTATTTGCCGCCGCTTCGAGCGGGTCACGCGGGAGAAAAATTTTCTGCAGACGGCGTGGAAGTTGAAATTTTATTTGCGCCGAGCGTCGGAAAGGATAATGAAATTTCAAATGTTTATCGCGTCCGTTATGGCGGAGTAAGTTTTTTGATAACGGGCGATTTGATTACAGAAAATGAGGCGCAGATTTTGCGTGAAGGCGTTGACGTTTCGAGTACCGTTTTAAAAGTTGCTCATCACGGTAGCAAGACGAGTTCGAGCGAAGAATTTTTGCGAGCGGTTAATCCGAAATGTGCAGTTATCTGCGTAGGTTACGGAAATAATTTCGGACATCCCCGCGCCGAGATTTTGGAGCGATTGGAAAATCTCCCGACCAAAATTTATCGTACAGATCGCGACGGCTTAATCAAATTCAAAACCGACGGAAAAAATCTGCGCGTCGAAACTTTTAATAAAAATTAACTTGCCGTTTTTTCTTTGCGACGCGGATGTACACGCTTAAATTGTTTTAACTGTTCATCAGTTTGTGGCGGGCAGTCTTCATCGAAAACAATATCCTCGTCTTTAATATCCGCCAACATATCGAGTTCTGCCTTTTGTTCAGGTGTAAGTATCAGGGGAGCATTTAAATCAATAACTTTCCTCACCAGCATAATAGTCTCTCCTCTCTTTTGCAGTAGCTGGTCTTGCCGAAATTAAACGTGTAACATCTTCCTGTTCTGTATAAACGACAAAAAGAATTTTATCAACCATCCCTATCGTTATATATCTGTCCTCATTATCAGAATGTTCTGTGTCAAAACGTTCAATTCGATTCTCGTCTTTAAACACATTTGCAGCAACATCAAAACGAACCTTATGTTTCCGCCAATTCAACTCGGCTTTTTCCGAATCCCACTCGAAAGTTTGATTATTAATTATTTTTTCAACGTTGCTCATGCCAGCGCATCTCCGCCTCCGACATAATCTTGAATGGCAAGCGAATAAACTAATCTCCTGTCGCGCATGAAAGTTAAAACGCGCATGACTTCCCAAGCCGTATCAAGGCTCGTAAAGCACGGAACGCCCAATTCAACCGTCGCCCTGCGAATTCTGAATCCGTCTTTGGCAACGTGTTTGCCGGGAGCTTGCGTATTAACAACCATGTGAATCTTTCCAAGCTTAATCATCTGGATAATATCGGTACTGCGTTGATGAACTTTGCCGACGATCTCCGCGTTAATGCCGATTGCCTGCAAAGCCTTAGCAGTTCCTTCCGTCGCCACAAGCTTAAAGCCCAACTCGGAAAAAGCTTTGGCGAGTTGTTTCATTTCTTCTTTGTCCTTGTCGGCGACAGTGAACAATATGCAACCGTTTTTCGGAATGATAATCCCCGCGCCCGTGATAGCCTTGTAAAGTGCGCGAGCGTAGTGATAATCAATGCCCATGACTTCGCCGGTCGATTTCATTTCCGGACCAAGTGAAATATCAACGTCCTGCATTTTGGCAAAGGAGAACACGGGAGCTTTAACCGCAACATAAGGTTTCGGCTCAATAAGTCCCGAATAATAGCCCATTTCTTTTAAAGTCTTGCCGAGTGCCGCCCGCGTCGCCACGTTTACCATTTTAATATTGGTGACTTTGCTGAGGAAAGGAACCGTCCGACTTGAACGCGGATTGACTTCGATAACATAAACGCGACTGTCCGCCACGACGTATTGAATATTCAGCAAGCCTTTAACGTTCAGCGCGAGTGCAAGACGTTTGGTGTAATCGGTTATGGTATAAATAATTTTCGACGGGAGAGTTTGCGGCGGATAAACTGCAATGCTGTCGCCGCTGTGAACGCCTGCGCGCTCGACGTGCTCCATAATGCCGGGAATAACCACGTCAACGCCGTCGCTGATTGCGTCAACTTCAACTTCCGTGCCCTGCATATATCTGTCGACTAAAACAGGGTGGTCGGGAGTAACTTTAACTGCGCGGCTCATATAATCGCGAAGTTCTTCCTCGTTGTAGACGATTTCCATAGCGCGACCGCCCAAAACATAGCTCGGACGAACCATGACGGGATAACCGATTTTAGCCGCGCCCGTTATGGCGTCGTCAAGATTGGTAACGCTGATTCCTCTGGGACGCGGGATATTTAATTCGGTCAACATTTCATCGAAACGCTCGCGGTCTTCTGCGCGGTCAATGTCATTAACGCTTGTGCCGAAAATCTTAACGCCCGCCTCAGCCAAACTCGCCGCAAGATTAATCGCAGTCTGCCCGCCGAATTGCACGATAACGCCGTCGGGTCTTTCCTTGTCGACGATATTCAAAACGTCTTCCGTTGTCAGCGGCTCAAAGTAAAGTTTATCGGAAATGTCGAAGTCCGTCGAAACGGTTTCGGGATTGTTGTTGATGATAATAGCCTCAATGCCCGCCTCGCGCAGTGCCCATACCGAATGCACGGAGCAATAATCGAATTCGACGCCCTGACCTATTCTTATCGGTCCGGAGCCTAAGACGATAATTTTTCTGTTATTGCTGACTTCAACCTCGTCAACTTCGCCGCGATAAGTCGAATAATAGTAAGGCGTCATTGCCTCAAATTCGCCCGCGCAGGTGTCAACCATTTTATAAACGGGCAGAATTTTATATTGCTTGCGCATATTCCGAACTTCTTTTAAGTCAATGCCCGTCAATTCGGAAATGGATTTATCGGCAAAGCCCAAATTCTTGGCGTCGCGCAAGGTTTGTGCTTTAAGCTCGCCCTTCTTAAGACGAATTTCCATGTCCGTAATATTTTTAATCTTATCGATAAACCAACGGTCGATTTTTGTAATGTCGGCAACTTCGTCCGTCGTAACAAGATTTCTGCGCAATGCCTCAGCGATAAGGAAAAGTCGCTCGTCATTTATTTTCGACAGACGATTTTTAACTTTTTCATCGCTCCAATCGTCCATCTTCGGCATATGCAGACGATTAACGCCGATTTCCAAACTGCGAACGGCTTTTAAAATCGCGCCCTCAAAACTGCGATCTAAGCTCATAACTTCGCCCGTCGCCTTCATTTGCGTTCCGAGCGTAGTATCGGCATAAACAAATTTATCGAAAGGCCAGCGCGGGAACTTTACGACGATATAATCAACACTCGGCTCGAAACAAGCCTTAGTCTTTTTAGTGACGGCGTTGACGATTTCATCAAGGTTATAGCCGATAGCGATTTTTACGCTGACTTTGGCAATCGGATAGCCCGTAGCCTTCGACGCAAGAGCCGACGAACGACTGACACGCGGATTAACTTCGATAACGTAATAATTATCGCTTTTCGGGTCGAGTGCAAACTGAATGTTGCAACCGCCCTCAATTTCCAACGCACGAATAATTTTCAAACTCGCCGAGCGCAAAAGTTGCGCTTCATGGTCGTTAAGAGTTTGGGTCGGAGCAACGACGATTGAATCGCCCGTATGAACGCCGACGGGGTCGAAATTCTCCATACTGCAAATCGTTATGCAAGTGTCGTTGCCGTCGCGCATAACTTCATATTCTATTTCTTTCCAACCCGCGATACTGCGTTCAATCAACACTTGACCGATCATTGAGTATTTCAGCCCGCGCAGAGTAATTTCGACAAGCTCTTCTTCATTATCGGCAATACCGCCGCCCGTGCCGCCGAGTGTATAAGCGGGACGAACAATCAGCGGATAGCCGATTTCTCTTGCAAACTCAATCGCGCCGTGAATATCTTCAACGATTGTCGATTCGGGAATCGGTTCGCCGATTCTCTCCATAAGCTCCTTGAAAAGTTCGCGGTCTTCAGCCTTTTTAATCGCCTCAATCGATGTGCCCAAAAGTTCGACGTTATATTTTTCCAATGCGCCGCTCTCGGCAAGTTGCACGGCGAGATTCAAGCCCGCTTGTCCGCCCAATGTCGCAAGCAATCCGTCGGGACGTTCTTTTTCTATTATCGCCGTCAAAAAGTCGACAGTCAGCGGTTCGATATAAACGCGGTCGGCAATATTTGCGTCAGTCATTATTGTTGCGGGATTTGAATTGACAAGGACGACTTCCATGCCTTCTTCCTTAAGCGAACGACAAGCCTGCGAGCCTGCATAATCAAATTCCGCTGCTTGCCCGATGACTATCGGACCGGAACCGATGACGATTATTTTATTAAGATTTTTTTTCTTAGGCAAAGTTCATGCCTCCTTTAGGGATTAGGGAACAGGGATTAGGGAACAGGAATTAGATTTACTGCTCCCTGTTCCCAGTTCCCTGTTTCCTCATGTTTTCTATAAACTCGTCGAACAAACGAACGGTATCATTCGGACCGGGCGCGGCTTCGGGATGAAATTGCACGGAAGAAATCGGCAACGAAATATGACGAAAGCCCTCGACAGAGCCGTCATTTAAAGAAAGGTGAGTAATTTTAATCGGTAAGCCCTTCAAAGATTTTCCTTCGACTGCGTAACCGTGATTTTGCGACGTGATATAAACTTTTCCGTTCTCCAGATTTTTAACGGGCTGATTGCAACCGCGATGCCCGAATTTTAACTTGTAAGTATTCGCGCCCATTGCCAATGCAAGGATTTGATGACCGAGACAAATTCCGAATATCGGGAGCTTGCCGATAAGCTTTTTAACTTCGGCGACAACGTCGGGGACATCTTTAGGGTCGCCGGGACCGTTCGATAAGAAAACTCCGTCGGGCTTGAGCGCAAGAATTGCCTCAGCAGGAGTTTTGGCAGGAACAACGGTAACTCTGCAATTCAATTTCCTCAGCGCGTCAAGAATATTTTTTTTGATACCGAAGTCCATAGTCACGATGTTAAGCGCGTCAGCCCTTGCATCGATTGAGTACATAACGGGCGTCGTAACCATTTCGACGACATTTTTTCTGACAGGCAGAGCCATCATTTCATTAATAGTTCCCTGCGAAGTATATTCGCTGACGATAACGCCTTTCATCGTGCCCGCCGCACGAATTTTTTTGGTTAAAGCGCGTGTGTCAACGTCATAAAGGCAAGGGATTTTCTCTGCCGTGAGAAATTCGGCAAGAGTTTTTTGCATGGACGAGCTGGAAGGTTTTTCGCATAACTCGCCGATAATCAAACCGCCTACAAAACTTTTGCGACTCTGATTGAATTGCTTAGCCGCGCCGTAATTGCCGATTAAAGGATAAGTCAGCGTGACAATTTGCCTACAATAAGACGGGTCAGTCAAAATTTCCTGATAGCCGGTCATGCCGGTATTGAAAACTACTTCGCCCTCCGTCGTGGCGTTCGAGCCGCCGAACAGTTGCCCGCGAAAGGTTGTGCCGTCCGCCAGTATCAATTTCCCTTTCAAAGCGTTCACCTACTAAATCTAAAATTATTTTGTTATACTAACGAAAAAAAGTTTAACACACGGCAAGCGTCATTGCAAATAATTTTCTGCTTGCGGTAATGAAAATTCTGTATACAAATCAGTTACCGATTAGCGGTTCCATATTTAAATCTGTTAGGAGTTCATTTGTCTGCAAAACGGTTTTATTATTGTTCAATGCGAAGGAGATAGCGTTATCTCGTTCGTTGCGGGAGTAGAGTTTATTATGCCCTGCGTAGTAGAGCAGATAATTTGCTTCTTGCGGCGAAAGGTTCATGGCAAGGGCGAGCGACAAAATTTTTTCACGGGACGGATTTTTTTTACCGCTGAAAATATGTTTGGCGTATCCTTCATCGAGTTGCGAATTGCGAATCACTTGCGCTTTAATCAAATTCTTCTGTTCGAGCAAATGGCGGAGATATTCGGCGAGTGTGAACTTACGGAAGTTATCGGCGTTATCATCGAGGAACTTTTTAAGGTCTTCGGCTTCGGATAATTCATTTTCAAGTTCTGCGGTATCTTTAACGGGCATACGGTTCGCCTCCCGGATTTTTTTTAAATATATCGCAAGGCTATTGGAAAGGCAAGATTATGAAAGAAAATATTGCTGCGTATTTGGAATTCCGATTTGAGAGATTGAAATTGCTTAAGCGTTCGGACAAGGGCGAAGGCGCGAGAAATTTTATTACAGATGTGCGACGGGCTTAAGGAATTACATGAGCAAAAGATAATTCACCGAGATATAAAGCCGTCAAACATGATATTGCAAGGTGAACGGATTCGGCTGATAGACTTTGACGCGGCGAGGATTTTTAAGGAAGGGAAGGAGTCGGATACAAAACTTTTGGGCACTAAAGGCTACGCACCACCCGAACAATTTGGTCACGGGCAGACTGATAATCGCAGTGATATTTATTCGCTGGGCGTGACGATGAAAACTTTACTTGGCGAGAATTGTGACGGGCGATTGAAAAAGATTTTGGATAAATGCACGGAGCTTGACCCGAAAAATCGTTTCCAAAACGTCGACGAACTCAAGCTTGCTTTGACTGCAGATGAGCCGCGCAGTCATAAAAAAATCGCCGCAATCATTTTAATCACGGCGGGAATTTTTTTATCAATGTGCCGACGCTGAACGGCGGTGAAAATTTAACGGAAGAAGTTATCGTTCAAGCGGAAGAGAAAATTTCAATGCCCGAAGAAATTTCCGAACCGCAAAAAATTTCAAAGCCCGCGCAGGTGGAGTCATTCAAATTTCCGGAAATAACTTTGCCGCCTCAAAACAATTTGCCCGCGCCGAATTATGAGCCGCCTAAGAAATATGAGCCGCCGCAAAAAATTCATTCGAGGCTTCTCAAGACGGAATTTTATTTAGGCGGCGCGTTGTTTAATCAAGACGCGCACAAGGACGATAGAGAACGAATCCGCCGCGCAGATTGGCAACGAATGCAAGCACGACTTCATATAAGTAACGACACCGGCGACATTTGGTAAAAGCCGACGATAAAATTTATCTTCAGTCCGAATTGGGGCGGCGACGATATGACGGAAATAAAATCTTTGCCTGAGTTGAAGATTGGCGAATCGGCTGACTTTATAATTCCGTTTGATTCTTACGAGTTGCCTGACAAAGAAAATCTTTCCGTTTGTCTGCAGATTTATCTTGAGGGCGACGAATCCAAAACGGACGAATATTATTGGTGTGTGTGGTTTGATATTGACGATTAAAAATTTCGTCGAGGGTACCCGCGAGGTAATTACTTCGGCGGGATTTTTTTTATACAATCGACTCGGCTTTTAATAAAAATTTCAATGCCGCTTATACGTCATATCAATACGCATTTGCTTGCGTTTTATGTGCTAAACGTGAACTGCTCACCGCCTAAAGAGGCGGGAGCTTCCTGGATCAACGAGGTTGCGCCGAAGGTTGCGTCTTATTTCCTCTCACACAGGCGTTACTTCCCGTAGTCCCTACGGTAGTTGT
>JAFZIQ010000112.1 GCA_017554285.1 Selenomonadaceae bacterium | reverse complement strand
GTATTTTTTATTATGTTGCTGTCGTTGCCTATTCCTTTTCTCGGACGAACTGCCATTGCGTGGATTATCGACGTAAACACAATCGGAGCTACAATCGATTATACTTATACTTCAATCGTTACGCTTATCACGGCTCGTCAATTAAATGTATCGTTGCCCAAAATCACCGGTGCTTTCGGTTGCTTAATCTCGGTAATTTTCTTCCTATACTTCATGGTTCCGAATGTCTGGACTGTCAGCGCAATGACGACTGAAAGTTATTTGATTCTGATTATCTGGAGTATTCTCGGCTTTGTTTTCTTCCGCTACGTCTTTCAACGCGATAACGAACATAAACGTTTCGGCAAATCGACTATTTCTTGGATTGCGTTGCTGTTTTTAATCTTTTTTACCTCCATGCTCTGGGTAAGAGAGGCTACCAATATTGCCGCTCAAACCGTCCTTTCCAACTTAAGCGAATATTACAATGAAGAACTCACCGAACACGGTATGCCGCCCACATTGAGAGAAAAAGCCGACTCCAATTATTACATTCAACGTCAAATGGAATCTCTGGGCAACTCTTTAACACGTCATAATTATATGCAAATGGCATTGATAACAATTTCGCTCTTTATCATGTTCAATATCTATAATCTGATGATGAAACGCGAAAAAAATATGGAGATGGAAAAACTCCAAGCCGAACGAAGCAATAAAGCAAAGTCAACGTTCCTTTCCAATATGAGCCACGACATCAGGACGCCCATGAACGCCATTATCGGCTATACAAATCTGATTAAAAAGGAACCCGGTCTTCCGAAAAAGACTAAAGATTATCTGAACAAAATCGAGGCGTCGAATAATCATTTGCTCGCGCTGATTAATGATATTCTTGACATGAGCCGCATAGAAAGCGGTAAAATGGAACTCGACCCGCAAAAATCCAATATCGTTAAGGCACTCAATGAAGTCCGAGACTTATTCGCAACTCAAATGGAAAATAAGGGCTTGAAATTCGCCGTGAATATCGAACAGGTTATGAATAAAACAGTTTTATGCGATACGCCGCGCCTCAATCGCGTTTTGCTTAACCTTATCAGTAATGCGTTCAAATTCACGCCCGCAGGCGGCTCCGTTACCGTGACGCTTAAACAACTCGGCGGCAATGAGGAAAAAGGTTATTACGAATTGCGCGTTAAGGATACCGGTATGGGTATGACGCCCGAATTCGCAAAAAAAGTTTTCGCGGCTTATGAACGCGACCGCTCTGTCAGCAATATTCAAGGTACGGGCTTGGGCATGTCCATTACAAAAAGTATCGTCGAATTAATGGGCGGAACTATCGAAGTTCAGACGGAACTCGGCAAAGGCACGGAGTTTATAGTCAGAGTTGACTTCCCGATTCTTGAAGATACCGAAGAAGACGAAATCGAAGAGGCTGAAACTCAGCGCGATATTGATTTCAGCAAAGTTAAACTGCTTTTGGTCGAAGATAATGAAGTCAATCGTGAAATTGCCTCCCTTATCCTTACCGAATTCGGATTCGGGCTTGACACGGCGGAGAACGGCAAAATTGCTTATGAAAAGGTCGCGGCGAGTAAGCCCGGCGATTATGATTGCGTCCTTATGGATATTCAAATGCCCGTCATGAACGGCTACGAGGCTACGAAAAAAATTCGCGAACTTCAAAATAAACGCCTCGCGCAGATTCCGATTATCGCCATGACTGCCAACTCCTTTAATGAAGACGTTCAAGCTGCCAAAGAGGCGGGCATGAACAGCCATATTGCCAAGCCTCTCGATGTTCAAAAAATGATTGAGACTTTGACCGAAGTTTTAAAATAAGGGGCTGAGTTCTTTGAAGAGATTCTTATATGCAACGCTGATGATTTTATTCGTGACAATCTGCGCGGGTTGCGGCGAAAATGACTACAAACATTTAACGCACGACGAAGCACAGAAAATGATTGAAGAAAATCCCGATGTTATCCTCTTGGACGTGCGTACACGCGAAGAATTCGAGAAAAGACATATTGTAAACGCTCTCAATATTCCTCTGAATGATTTGCGCGAAGGAAACTTTTCCGCATTGCCCGATAAAGACGCATTGATTATGATTTACTGCTGGACAGGGCGTCGCGCTCAAGATGCGGCTGAAATTCTTATCGAAAACGATTATACAAACGTTTACGAGATAGGCGGTATCGTCGATTGGGAAGGTTCGGTTTCAGGCAACAGATTAAAATAAAAAAAGGAGTAGATTTGCGTTGAAAAAATTTCTGGCAGTATTAATGATTCTGTTTGTATCAATTTGCGCGGGTTGCGGCAATAATCCCGAACCAAAGCCCGTCGCTAAGGAAAAACAGCAAATTGAAATCAAAAAAATCTCGCAGGATAAGGCTATGGAAATGTTGGCGGCGGATCCCAATGCAAAACTTTTGGATTGCCGTTTCCCCGTCGATTACGAAATGCGACATATACCGGGAGCAATTAATTTCCCGCTTGAAGCCGCTGTAGCAGAGAATTTCGAGAAAATACCCGATAAAAATGCTCTCCTTATCACTTATTGCGGCGATGGCAATCGCGGCGGACTTACTGCGAAAGTTCTTATCGAAAAAGGCTACACAAACGTCTACACTATGGGCGGTATTATCGATTGGACGGGCGAAGTCGAAGGAACCGCCATTGATAATGATTCAAATGCGGAAAATGCCGACGTTGAAGACGTTGATGATACCGAAGTCGAAGAAAACGACGACGGCGAGGACGACGAACAATAATTGAGCCGATTGAAATAAAAAAGCGGCGGGAAATTAAATTCTCGCCGTTATTTTTGTGCCCGAAATCGTTTTTAATATTCTTGCTCGCGTGTCGCAATCTTTTTCTCAATATAAGCAATGAAATCGTCGACGCTTAATGAAATGCCGTCCTTTGAACCGTATTTTCTTATCGGCAGGACGCCCGTCTCGACTTCTTTATCGCCAATAACGATTGTGTACGGAGTTTTCATAACTTGGCTGTCGCGAATCTTTTTATTGACTTTCTCATTGCGCGAATCGACTTCCGAACGGAAATTTAATGCAAAAAATCTGTCTGCCAATTCCTTTGCATAGGCAAGATGATTGTCGGTTATCGGCAAAAGCCTTATTTGAACAGGCGCAAGCCATACGGGGAACGCTCCCGCATAATTTTCTATCAAAATTCCGATGAAACGTTCGATTGAGCCGTAAACTACGCGGTGAACCATTATCGGACGATGCTTTTCGCCGTCTTCGCCTATATAATTCAAGTCAAACTTCTCCGGCAACAGCATATCAAGCTGAATCGTGCCGCATTGCCACGTTCTGCCGATTGAATCCTTTAAATGGAAATCAATCTTCGGTCCGTAAAAAGCTCCGTCGCCTTCATTGATGACATATTCAAGCCCGCGATGTTCCAAAGCTTTTCTGAGCGCGTCGGTCGCCATTTCCCAAGTTTCGTCGTCTCCCATTGAATTTTCGGGACGCGTTGACAACTCCGCCTTATAAGTCAGCCCAAATGTCTTATAAACCTCGTCGAATAAGTCAATCGTCTTTTGAATTTCCGGTTCAACCTGCGCGGGCGTCATAAATATGTGCGCGTCGTCTTGCGTGAAGTTGCGAACCCTAAATAAGCCGTGCAAAACGCCGCTTTTCTCGTGACGATGAACTAATCCCAATTCTCCAAGTCGCAACGGCAAATCGCGATAACTGTGAACGTGCGTATTGTAAACGAGCATTCCGCCGGGACAATTCATGGGCTTTACCGCATAATCTTCTTCATCAATCTGCGTGAAGTACATATTTTCCTTATAATGATCCCAATGCCCCGAAGTCTCCCAAAGTTTGCGATTTAAGATTATCGGCGTCTTTATTTCCTGATAACCGTAGCGGCGATGAACTTCACGCCAATAATTTATCAATTCATTGCGAATTATCATGCCGTTCGGGTGGAAAAACGGAAATCCTGGTCCTTCATCATGTAAACTGAATAAATCCAGCTCTTTTCCAAGTTTTCTATGGTCTCGACGCGCTGCCTCTTCCAACATGTGCAGATATTCTTTTAATTCGTCCTTAGTCTCAAATGCCGTACCGTAAATCCTCTGCAACATTTTATTATGTTCGTCGCCGCGCCAATATGCTCCCGCTATCGACATTAATTTAAACGCTTTAACTTTGCCCGTCGATAAAACATGAGGCCCCGCACATAAATCCGTGAAATCGCCCTGCGTGAACAACGAAATCTCCGCTTCTTCCGGTAATGCCTCGATTAATTCTACTTTATAAGTTTCGCCCTCGTCTGAAAACTTTTTAAGCGCGTCTGCCCGTGAAAGTGTCGAACGCTCCAATTTCAAGTTCTGTTTAACGATATTTTTCATCTCTTGCTCGATTTCGGCTAAATCTTCGTCGGTAATTTTCTTTTCCATGTCAATATCGTAGTAAAATCCCGTGTCGATAGCCGGACCGATTGCGAGTTTGACGTTTTTGCCGTCCGCGCCGCCGTATAAATGCTTTATCGCTTGCGCCATGATGTGCGAGGCAGTATGTCGCAGTGAATGCAACGACTCCGCGCCTTCCACTTCCGCTAAACTGCCGTCTTTCGTTATGATTGTCATTTTATTTGCCTCCTTAGGATTGTTTGATTCTGTATTTGAAAAGTTTTTCCTGCCAAAACAAAAAATCCTCCGATTTGTCTTCGGAGGACTTTTTAATCTCTATTCTATGAACCAGCCAAAAATATTTTTTATCTTAATCTTGAATCCGTCTAAAACCGTTACAGGTATCTCAAATTTAACTTCCGCACGCTCTTCTTCCGTCAATTCGTTCAATTCTTCCTCAGAATAGTTTTGATAAACTCCTTCAAGCTCATATTTGCCGTTTCGCAATAAATAAACCTCTATACTCTCGCTCCAAGGATTGATTATCCAATATTCTTTAACGCCGTTGCGCTCATAAATATCTTTTTTAATAGTCATGTCGCGTTTCATTGTCGAACGAGAAAAAATTTCTGCTACCATGTCCGGGACACCGTGAATCGTGCTGTGTTTGTTATCAAGTACGATTTTGCTGTTCTCCGCACTTATAAACATGAAATCCGGTTTGAAAAGGTTGCCGTCGGGGAAGTGAACGTCCAAACTGTCAGTAAAGACCAAACCGAGTTTGTTAGTCGCTACATGCATTCCGATAGATAAGAATAATTTCCCCATTGTGTTATTATGCCAAGTATCTGCGCTTGGTGCCATAAATTTTTCCCCCTCAATAACTTCGTAATCATCTCGAATATCATAAGCAAGCATTTTAATCGCCTCCTCTTACTTTAAAATTGTTTGATTCGGTCTTTGAAAAGTTTTTCCTGCAAACGCCAAAAATCACAGACATCTGTCGATGATTTTTCTTTCATTGATAAAAATTTTCCTGTAAAATTGAATTGCGGCGAGTCCTCCCGCAGAGGGAGGTGATTACCGTGTTAGGTACGTTCATCGTTACCGTTGCAGCTGGCGTTACGATACACGTTATCTGCAAATGGCTGGATAAGCACTTCAAATGGTGATGACAGTCAAGTGGTTATCGTTAATCTGTAAAACGAGCTAGTATCGAAAGAACCCCGATGCCTAGTCGGGGTTCTTTTTTGCGACGATACTATGTTAGGTACGTGTAAGGTTTTCAACTTTACGACTGAAATATATCACGTCGACAAAATTTTTGCAAGCCCTATCGAAAATATTTCGCTTGCCGTACTAAAATTTTTCCTGTAAAATGAATTTGCGGCGAGTCATCCCGCAGAGGGAGGTGATTACCGTGGTTACGATGTTCTTCGTAACTGTCGCAGCAAATGTTGTGTCAGGAATCAGTCTGTACTTCATTTGCAAGTGGCTCGACAGAAGAAAATAAATGAGCCCAGTGGTTCTCGTTAATCTGTAAAACGAACTGAATCAAAAGAACCCCGATGTCGCGTCGGGGTTCTTTTTTGCGGCTTTATTCCGTGATTACGATGTGTAAGGTTTTCAACTTTACGACTGAAATATATCACGACATGGAAATTTTTGCAAGCCTTATCGAAAATATTTCTTCACAAGCTCCGAACGCTCAATAAGTAACTCTAAACGTCTTGCACGCGCTGATTCTTTCATCAACTCGCAATTCGACACATACACAGCAAATTTCTCCTGCAACTCAAGCGGCGGTACTTTAATTGGCAACTTCTTTATAATTTCGCTGTTTAAATTGCTGACGACGGAACCCGACGCAAGATCAGCCATGAATTTATACGCAAACGGTGAACTTAAGTAAGCGTGAAAATAATTTTCTTCTAAAATGGTTTTATCATAATCCAAAACAAGCCAACCATCATGAATGCAACCGTCAATCTTCAAGATATACGGCTTGCCGAAAGTCATTGAATTTGACAAAAGAAAATCGCCAGCTTGAACGTATCGAGATTTATTTTTTCCTTCAGGTTTGATTCGTTGAGCTGTCTTTGTAATGTAACGTGAATTTTCATCGGCATCACCAATTTTTATCCAATTTATTCCGTCGTTATCATCGGTTATGTAATCGTTGATTGGTCTGGGCGAGCCACCGCGAGCAACTTTGCAAACGTCGCCTAGTTTTTGAACGGGAAAATTTTTACCGTCAAACAGCTCGGCGAACTTATTTTTAATGTCAACGTCGAGTTGCTCAATATTTTTGTCGAGTGAATCAATCTGCGCGGCTATGGCGTCAAATTCGGCAACAATTTTTCGCTGAATATCAACTGGCGGGAGCGGAATTCTAATCTTTGAATAAAAACTTTCAGGAACTCTCCTGTGACCGCTTGAACCTGTCATTGATTTCTGCGCGGCTTGCCGAATGTCTTCACGATTTAGAAATACGAAAAGATATTCAGTCAAAATTTTTTCATTGCGACAACGGAATACATGAAATTCTGTAGAACCAAATCCTATTGAATTCATAAGACCGCGAGCAATGGCGCATTTGCCATTTTCCATGCACGGCGTAATTTTTGCAATGATAATATCGCCTTCAGCAAAATATTTATAGCCGCTCTTGCGAACTTCACCGATTGAGCGAGTAATTTTTTCTGAAATATAACCGTCATTGCTTATAGACGCCATTTCAACGAACGAAACGGGCATATCATCATCAACATTTGCAACTTCAGACTTTGAAACGTTCATTTCGCAAATATCTCCGAGCTTTACGAGCGGAAAATTGACGCTGTATTCTATTTGCTCATAATCTGAACTTGCAAGCGTTATTTTCTTAGTAAAATCAGCTGAATCGAAGTCAATCATATCGGCTAGCGTCGAATAGCGATAATATTTTTCCAGTCCGCTCAGATTTAGTTGTTTACCATTAAAAACGGCGCGAATTACTGCGGCAAGCGTATTTTCTGCGGCGCGATTGTCATTATCAAATAAAAATCCGCCGCGTTTTTTATGAACAATACCTTCGCGACCTTTCGCATTGCTCCAACCATAGCCGAGAAATTTCTCCTGTTCATCATTTTTATCAGGCGCGGAAATTATCAATGTCATCTGCTTAAACGTCAATCCAAAGTAAATAATTCGCTCGCGGTCGTATTTCGTCAAACTTTCAACGCTTTTTCCTGTCTTTTTTATGTATCCGTCAAAAATTTCGCGGCTGAAACTTCGATTCAACGTTTTACCGCTCAAAATACTTTCCGCAACGTCTTCATAAGCTGAAATCATACGCGGCGGCTCATCAAATCGCTCAAGAAATAGAATAACCGTATTCGTACCGGTCGCGCCGAATGTTTTACTGCCCAACTGCACTACTGCGCGGATATAAAAATTCTTAATAAGTGATTCGCGGGCGGCTATGAAACTTTTTCCGTCCTTATTTAGGATTGAACTCGGTAAAATAACTGCTGCGACTCCGCGAGGCTTAACAAGTTGACTTATTCTCTCTGCAAATAGCGTTTCAATCTCAGATCCGTCATTTGAAATCTTATCGAGTACCTGCAATTCATTTTCAAGCTTGAGATGAGCGCGAAATCCTTTAATCGCATACGGCGGATTTGCTACCAAAATATCAAATGTTGCCGGCGAAATATTTTCATCTGGATAATTTTCTAGTCCGTCGCCGAATTTTATTCTGCCTTCATTCGCGCCGTGCATAAATAGCGATATTTTCGATACGCGGGCAAGTCGATAGTCTTTTTCTATGCCGATAAGTTTATTTCGTTCCCAAAGTATCGGCGGCGGCAAATTTTTACGCGCAAAACAATCATTTACGGCTTTAAAACCTTCTGTAAGAAAATGACCGGCTCCGCAAGCATAATCGATAATTTTCGGCGGTTCATCAGAAATAATATCATCAAGCGGCAATGAATCCCAAATAAATTGCGCAATCGGCGTCGGAGTAAAGAATTGTCCTTCATTTTTCTTGAAACCCTTATTCAGTAGCTGTTCAAATAAATCTCCGAGTGTTTGCAAGTCAATCGAGCCGATAATCCGATAATCGCGTAGTATATCGACGACTTCGCGCAGAATTTTGGCGTTTAAGTAGAAAAGTTTTTCATTCTGAACCTCGACGAATGCAAATGCGTTGTTAGTATAGAACTTCAGCTTACGGAAATTTTCGCGCAGGTCGCTGATTTGGCTGTCAAAGTTTTCTTCGTCATTAAAGTTGCGAAAAACCTTATCCGGATAATCTTCGGGCAGATAAAAAATATCTTCGCCCATAAATTTTTTCATACCGTCGGCGTAGAGTTTCTGCAAGCGGTCTTGAAAAGTTTCGTGAGTATCTGAGCCTTCTTTGAACTGAAAATCGACTTCATCGCCGTCTGATTTATGGCTTTCGTCGACAAGTTTGGCGATAAACAGAGCGATTAGGCGATTAAAGGCATTTTCTTTATCGGAAACGTTATTATGGCGAAGAACTTCCTCAAATTTATTGACGACGGATTGATTTTCGCTGAAATTTTTCAAATCGCGTTTTCGGAGAGGTTTAACGCCTATTTTATAGGCAACGGTTTCATCATGGAAGATAACATCGCCTGAAAATTTTTTTTCGCAACGTTCGCACCAGATTTTAAATTTATCTTCGACGGTTTTAGCATCGCGATAGATAATTTCATTACAGGAAACGCTTTTAGCTGAAAATTTCAATTTGCCGTCAAAATCAGAGGCGTAAAGCATAATCCACTTACAATATTGTTCCTGTTGCCAATAGGAGAATAATTGACCGCCGTCAGCGAGCATATTTTTAATTTCTTGATTGAATTCAGCTCCGGCAGTCTTACATTCGATAATAAACAGAGTTTTACCGTTTGAAGAGACGCAAATATCAGCGCGACCGCTTTTTTGAGTATGACCGAGTTGCCAATTTTTTTCTAGCCAAATATCTGCTGGATTATAACCTTTATCGAGCAAACGATTAACGCATTCAAAGACGACGAGATTTTCGCGGTGAGAATCGTCGTAAAAATTATTTCGGTCGTGATTTTTAATTTGAGCTGGGTAAAAAAGTTTCTGAGTGGCTAAATCGGCTCGCAAGACGATGTTATTGTGGAAAATTTTTTCGTAAGAGTTACCGCGAGCGATGAAATTCATATTTTGGAGAGCGGCGGCGAAATTTTTTTCTGTGAGCAAGATAAAACCTCCTTTCGAGGTGATTTTAGCAGTTTGAGTGTTGATTTGGAAGAGCGAAATACTGATTCTACGTTAGTATAATTTATATGTTGTGGAAATGGCGTAGTGATGCGGATTTTGATGGGATAAAAAAATACTCCGTGATTTTGTGGTGTAATTTGGAGGCACTAAGTTAAAATTCTACAAGGATATAATTTTCATTTTGGGCAAAAAAAATCCCTCCGAATTTGGAGGGCGGTAAAAAAATTTAGTTTGGGTCGAAAGTGATAGTTTCAAGGATTTTATCGCGGCGTTCCTTCGACTTGGCAAAATAATCGTAAACAGTTTGCCTGTCGTGATTTTCAATGGCGATTATGACGCCTTCGAGAATATTTTGGAGGTCGCGCAGGTGATTAGCAATGGCGTAGTCGTTAGTCATGCAAATATCAGCCCACATATCGGCATTTGAACTGGCAATGCGAGTTGTATCCTTAAAACCGCCGCCGACGAGTTTTAAGCAAGAATCAAGGTCATCGCCGGCGTGATTAAGCAAAGTAACGAGAGCCGCCGCCGTTAAATGCGGAACGTGGCTGATAATGGAGGCGCAACGGTCATGTTTAGCAATATCAATCTCCAAAAAGTTAGCTTCGGTCAAACGCAGGACGTTCATTAATTTTTCTTTAATTTCGGGCGGTGCGCCGGTATTTTCGGCGATAACGTAAGCTTTGCCCTTGAAAAGGTTTTTATCGGCAACTTCGACGCCGGATTTTTCTTTACCGGTCATGGGGTGTCCCGCGACGTAAAAAATATCTGGTGGAAGGATTTTTTTAAGTTCTTGCCAGATAAATTGCTTAGTAGAGCCGGCGTCGGTGATAATCGCGCCTGATTTGAGGAAGGGCAAGATTTTTTTAACCATAGGAACGATTTGGAGGACGGGCGGGCTTAAAAAGATGATGTCGGCGTCTTCAACGACTTTTTTTATATCGGAATCGGCAAAATCGACAGCTCCGAGTTCCATAGCGCGTTTCATAGATTTTTCTGAGCGGCAAAGCCCTGTTATGAAGATTTTATCGCCCAATTTATCTTTCAAGCACAAACCGAGCGAGCCGCCGATTAATCCGACGCCGATGATTGCGAGTTTCAAATTGACCGCCCCATAACTTTGGCAATTCCGCCCAAATTATCCATAAGTTCCTTAAAAGCTTCGGGTCTCAAGGACTGGTCGCCGTCGGAAAGGGCTTTTTCCGGGTGAGGATGAACTTCGATAATTAAACCGTCCGCGCCCGCCGCGATAGCCGCTCTTGCCATAGGAGCAACCATTTTCCAACGTCCTGTGCCGTGCGAAGGGTCGACAACGATTGGCAAGTGCGATAATTCTTTAACAGCCGCGACAGCCGATAAATCAAGCGTATTTCGCGTAAAAGTCTCATAAGTTCTGATACCGCGTTCGCAAAAGATAACTTGTTCATTTCCGCCGCTCATAATGTATTCTGCGGCGTTTAACCACTCGGAAATGGTTGCGGAAAGTCCGCGTTTCAACAAAATTGGCTTTGAACACTTACCGAGAGCCTTCAACATCTGGAAATTCTGCATATTGCGTGCTCCGACCTGCAAAATATCCGCGTAATGACAGAAAAGGTCAATATCGTCCTTATCGACAATCTCCGTGACGACTTTTAAACTAAATTCGTCGGCAACTTGCCGCAAAAGCTTCAAACCGTCCTCGCCGAGCCCTTGAAAGTCGTATGGAGAAGTTCTGGGCTTAAAAGCACCGCCGCGCAGGAATTTTGCGCCGCATTTTTTGACTGCAGAGGCGGCTTCGCGTAGTTGGTCAAGATTTTCTACCGCGCAAGGTCCCGCCATAACGATAATTTCTTTTCCGCCGATTTTTACGCCGCCAGCGTCGATAACGGTATCTTCGGGGTGAAAATCGCGGCTGACGAGCTTATATTTCTCGGTTATGCGGACGGTCTTGTCTACGCCCTCCAACATTTGCAATTCGAGGTTGGCGATAATTTTTTTGTCGCCGATGACGCCGACGATAGTAACTTCCTCGCCTTTTGAAAGATGCGTGCGCAATCCCGCCGCCTCAATCTTTTTGACGACCGCCGACAAATTTTCTTGTGTGGAACCGGGTTTCATTACAACAATCATATTAAAAACTCCTCTTAAATCAGTTTAGGGCATAATATAAACCTTTTGGCAACAATATTCAAGATATTTTTTTAAGCGGCGTTAAAATCTTTAATACGTTCAGAATTCTGGTCAGGAGATTTTTTTTGGTGTTAAAAGTCAGGAAAACGCGTTGTGAATTCTCCAAGAACTTTAAATCACTCCTAAAAATCTTAGACAGTTCGATAATTCCCTGCGCGGAGATATTTTCCAAGTGATTGAAGGTTATTTCGACGCGCAGATTATTTTCTTGCAACGATTTGACGCTTAAATTCTTTGCGAAGATTCGGATTCGCGATACGAGCAAAAGATTTTCGACGGGCACGGATATTTTCCCGAATCTGTCTTGCAATTCCTCGCGTAAATCTTTTATCTCGATTTCCTCGCGCATTGCCGCCAAACGACGATAAATTTCTATCTTATCGCCGGCATTTGATATATATTCCCTGTCAATGAACGCTTCGACGGGTAAATTGATTATCGGGTCGGGTTCTTCGACGTTTTCAACTGTTTTATTTTGTAATTTATTGACTGCCTCCTCCAAAAGGCGGCAATACATTTCAAAACCGACGCTTGCAATGTGTCCGTGCTGTTGTGCGCCCAATAAATTGCCTGCGCCGCGAATTTCCAAATCTTTCATAGCGATTTTAAAGCCCGCTCCCAACTGAGCGAACTCTCGCATGGCTTGAAGGCGTTTCTCGGCATTTTCTCCCAAAATTTTATCTGAGCGGTGAACGAAATACGCAAAAGCCATAATATGCGAACGACCGACGCGCCCGCGCATTTGATAGAGTTGCGCCAAGCCGAAATTATCCGCGTCGTAAATTATGATTGTATTTGCGTTGGCAACGTCAAGTCCGCTTTCAATAATCGTTGTCGTCAGCAAAACATTAAATGCGCCTTCATAAAAGTTCATCATTATATTTTCCAAGAAATCGTCGGACATTTGCCCGTGAGCCGTCTGAATTTTGGCTTCGGGCACAAGTTCGGTTAATCTGTCGCGCATAAGGTCGATAGTTTCAATCCGATTATAGACGAAATAAACTTGTCCGCCGCGTCGAATCTCTCTCCGCAATGCTTCTGCAATAATTTCGTCGTCATCTTCGATAACGTAAGTCTGTACAGGGAATCTTTCGGCAGGCGCGGTCTCAATCAAACTCATATCACGCGCTCCGACCAAAGACATATGCAACGTTCGCGGAATCGGTGTCGCGCTTAAAGTCAACACGTCGACGCCCTCACTCAAAGCGCGAATTTTTTCTTTCTGTTTGACGCCGAATCTGTGTTCCTCATCGATTATCAGCAAGCCCAAATCCTTAAATTGAATTTTGCTTGATAAAATGGAATGCGTTCCGATTAAAATATCCACTTGCCCTGCGCGGACTTTTTGTAAGGTTATGCGTTGTTCTTTAGGGGTTCTGAATCGACAGATAACATCGACCGTCGGCAGAAATCCGTTAAATCGCTCCGAAAATGTTTGATAATGCTGTTGAGCCAAAACAGTCGTCGGAACCAAAACCGCGCATTGTTTTCCGTTCATAGCCGCCTTGTAAGCCGCCCGAATTGCAATTTCAGTTTTGCCGAAGCCCACGTCGCCGCAAATTAATCTGTCCATAGGGCGCGGGCGTTCCATATCCTTTTTAACGTCGTTGACTGCGCGAATTTGGTCGGGCGTCTCTTCGTAAGGAAAAGCGTCTTCAAATTCCCGTTGGCTTGCGTCATCTTCGGCAAAAGCAAAGCCCGAAGCTTTTTCTCGGCGAGCGTAAAGCTCTAAAAGTTTTTCGGCAATATCTTCGACTGCGGCTGACGCTTTCGACTTAGCCCTTGTCCAATCGCCCGAACCTAACCTTGAAAGTTTCGGAACAGCTCCGTCGCCCGAAATATATTTCTGCAGATAATGAACTTGCTCAACCGGAATAAACAATTTATCCGCGCCGCCGTATTGGATATTAAGAAAATCCTTATGAACGCCGTCGAATTCAAGCGTCTCGACGCCCAGATATTTGCCGATACCGTTTTCGACGTGAACAACATAATCGCCGGGATGAATGTCGCTGAAACTGCGAATCCTGTCGCCCGTGTCCAAAGAATAAGTTTTGACACGACGCTTGACTTGCCCGCCGAAAATATTTTTCTCGGTCAAGACGGTTAGTTTCGCGTTCGGGAAAGTAAAGCCGTCATTCAAATTGCCGATTTCAAGATTAATGCCCGTCAATTTATTTTCGTAAAGCAATTTCATTATCCCATTGAGTTTCGCCTGACTGTTAAACAGGATAAAAATTTTCTGCTTAAGTTCAAGGAGCCGCGTCATTTCTTCCAAGAAAAATTTCGTCTGCCCTTGAAAACTCGTGACGTTCGCGGCGGTTATTCCGATTGATTCTGTCGCCTCGACGCCGCGAATATTTTTCATCATCAGTTCAAAATAAATCAGACTGCCGGCGCGTGAACTTTTTATCAGTTGCTCGAACGTAAAAATATTTTTCTTGATTTCGGGGTCTTCGTGAATCAGATTTTGAATCGCCTCGTAAATCCGCGCAGGTTCATCAAAAATAATCGTTCCTTCTTCGCCCGCGCAGTTCAAAAATGATTCGGTACTCTTTGCGAAATTTTTTATCGGGAGAATCGTGACGGCTTGAGATTTTCGTCCCGAACGCAGCGTATCAAAATTTATGGTACGAATGGAATCAATTTCATCACCGAAAAATTCAACTCTATAAGGCGTCGGTTCGTTTATCGGGAAAATATCGACTATGCCGCCGTGTACGCTGAATTTGCCGATAGTGTCAATCTCGTCCGCTCTTTCATAGCCAAACTCGATAAGCTTCCCCAAAAATTTTTCAATCGATAAACTCTGCCCGATTTCGACACGCAGTTGATATTTTATAAAGTCTTGTCGCGAAAAATCCTTCTTAACCGCCGACATTGCCGACGCCAATACAATAAATTTTTCTCCGCGCAGGAGTCGTGCCAAAATTTCAAGGCGTTTAGCCTGTCGCTCAACGCCGATTGTACTTGCTTGCACTTCTATTAAATCCAATTCGGGCAACTCAACCACTTCGACATCAGGTAAAAATTCTGCAAAATCATCGCGCCATTCCGAGATTTTTTCTTTGCCGCTGACCAGAATTATTGTCGGGCGCGGTTTGAGCGTATAACCTGCCGCCGCCATTAGAATTTTCTGCGTGCCCGCCAAGCCGTAAAGCAAAAACTCGCCGTGCTTTAAAAATTTCTTAGCCGCCTCGCGAATGGATTCGTCGCGAAGTGCCTCCTCCAAAATTTTATGCATTATTGTTACCTCGTACAGTTTTTGAACGATTATATTTGGCGGCGCGGGATTTTTCAACGGTTTACAGGCGCACAAAAAAACGGCGATTATTCTCGCCGCTAAAGTTCTGATTATCTTGCATTATATCCGCCATCAATACTTAAAATCGTTCCGGTAATAAATTCGTTTTCATCGGACGCAAGGAAGAATATTCCGTTGGCTATATCCTCTACTTTTCCGAGTCTGTTCATGGGATGAATCGCCTCTATGCCTGACACATCGTAAGTTCCTGCATCAATAGCATTTTGAAGAATATCAGTTTTGATCGCTCCGGGTGCGACTGCATTTATGCGTATTCCATGCCGTGCATAATCAATGGCTGCGCCTTTTGTCAAACCTACGACAGCATGTTTTGAAGCACAATACTGCGCAGTTGCATATAACCCGTTGAGTCCGGCAATAGATGCCAAGTTTACAATCGCGCCGCCATTTGTTTTGAGCATTTCTTTTATCGCATACTTCATGCCGTAATAAACGCCCATCACATTGGTATCAAGCATTTGTTTCAAATCATCGGACTCAGTCTCCGCCAATACAGCATTGCCTAATGAAATTCCTGAGTTGTTGACCATGACATCTAATTTTCCATATTTGGCAACCGTTTCTTGTATTACAGCCTGAACTTGTTCTTCGTTTCTGACATCCAATACCATAAAATCTACTTCCAAGCCCTTATCCTTGAATTCATCTCTTAGAGCAGTCTCTTTTCTTGAATCACGACTTGTGACAACAACATTATAGCCATTTTCAGCGAACTTGACAGCCGTCGCCTTACCTATTCCTGTTGTGCCGCCCGTGATGATTACTGTTTTGGATTTCATTTCTTCCTCCTTGCGATACTGACCTTGATGAACGATTTGATTCGGAAGCGGGAGTCTGACCGCTACTGTTAGAATTATAAGTTATTCATTTGTTTATGTCAATTATTGCCGCAATTATATCAAAAAAAATCCCCCGTTCAAAAACCGAGCGGGAGTTTTAAATTCTGATTGCCGAATTACATTTCAATCAACGGAGTTTTCTTGCCGTAAAGCAACATGTCAAAAGGGTCGTAATAAAACATATTGCCTCTTGTCGTTTCAATTACAAAATGCACATACATCGGAAATTTTTCTTTTAATCCGTGTTCAAGGTACCATGCCGAATCCAAATCGGACTTGAAGGGCACGAAGCAAACTTTTTTGGCGTAAGGGAGTGCGTCGAATTGCTCAAGCTCTTTGTGGCTCGTCGTCCACGTCATGATAAAAAGATTATCCCAATTAATCCGCGTTTTTCTCTTTTTCCACGCTTCAACGGAATCTTCAAAACTTTTGTAGTGCACCATGTTTATCAAAATATCTCCGAGCGCAACTACCGGAAATTCTATGGTTTTAGTGCTGTTAAGTTTATGCTCTCGATAAATCAATTTCTCAGCCAAATATTCGTGCGGCTTGCTTAGAAATTTTATGAAATCTGCGCCGCTCAAATAAAAATTTATAAACGGCGAGCGAAATGGTAAGCCCAACGTATTTGAAAGTATTCCGCCCATGCAGTTGACAGCAAGAATTGACAGATTAGAATTTTGCAAACAACGATACTTTTCGAGAGTGAAACCCGGAGTGCGAACAACCCAATCGCCCAAAAGTTTTTCTTCGGGCAAGTTGAATTTATTGGCGGCTTGTATAACTTCACTCATGCCGATTTTTTTTGCGCCAATGGCAAGAATAACATCAAAGTCGTTTTGAGCAAACTTACTAATATTTTCGCCTGTCGCCGCTCCGATTATTTCAACCCCGTCATGCTGTCGCGAAAGAATTCTTAACGCGTCATTTAGAAAAGTCATGTCGTTTGAAAAGTACCAATCCAAAACTTTTAACATAAATCAAATCCTTTCGACACCGAGAGAAATTTTTTCGCCGTTAATGTCCCATTCCTTAGCGTTGTCGTTCGTGGAGAAAATAATTTCGTCAGCCAAAGTGACGGACATAATTTCTTCCGCGTTGCCCGTGATAACAGCAGCGAGTTTTTCATTGTCCGACGCGAAAATTTTTATCCTGTCCGTGACTTCAAAATTACTCTCGCGGCGCATAACTTGAATCTTGCTGATAATTTCGCGGACAAAACCTTCTTCAATCAGCGCGGGCGTCAACGTCGTCGAAAAAGCAATCGAAACGTCGTTATCGCTCTGACAGTTAAAGCCTTCGCTCTGTGTAATTGTGATTTCAATATCTTCAGCCGTCAAAGTTATATCGCCGAGTTTAAGCTCGCCCGTCTTATCGAGTTCAAGTTTCGCGGCGGCTCCGTCAAGATTTTTAAGCGCGTTTTGAACTTCGCCCATACGCTTGCCGACCTTTTTACCCAGCACGCGGAAATTCGGCTTGAAATTGTATTTGATGAACTCGCTCATATCTGCGCGGAATTCGACATTCTTAACGTTAAGTTCGTCTTCAACAATCTCAACGAATAAGGGGTCAGGAATCAGGAATCGGGAATCAGAGTTTTTACTGACACCTGACTCCTTGCCACTGACAACTAGCCTTTCGACGGGCTGACGATTTTTAATGTTGGTTGCGTTGCGAGCGGCGCGACCCAATACGACAATTTTTAAAACCAAATCCATATTGCGTTCAAGTTCGGCGTCGATAAATTTTTCGTCTGCTGTCGGATAATCGCAAAGGTGAACACTTTCCGGTGCAGTCTTATCGATTGAACAAACTAAGTTGCGATAAATATTTTCCGTGATAAACGGAACCATAGGAGCCGCCGCCTTCGCCAAAGTTACAAGCGCAGTATAAAGCGTCATGTAAGCATTAATCTTGTCTTGCTCCATGCCTTTAGCCCAGAAACGCGCACGACTTCTGCGAACATACCAATTAGACAGCTCGTCAACAAAATCTTGCAATGCCCGCGCAGATTCCGGAACTTTATAATTCGTCAAAGCGTCGTCGACCGTCTTAACCATTGTATTCAAACGCGACAACAACCATTTATCCATTACGGAAAGTTTATCATATTCAAGCGTGTACTTAGTCGCGTCGAAGTCGTCAATGTTCGCGTAAAGCACAAAGAAAGCATAAGTATTCCACAACGTCCCCAAAAATTTTCTTTGCCCTTCGACAACCGCATCATCATGAAAACGATTCGGGAGCCAAGGGGCGGAATTTTCGTAGAAGTACCAACGAATTGCGTCCGCACCGTGCTTAGCCAAAGTCTCCATAGGAGCGACAGCGTTGCCCTTCGACTTCGACATTTTCTGTCCGTCTTTATCCAAAACCAAACCAAGCACTATGCAATTCTTAAATGCCGTGTCGTCAAAAATCAGCGTCGAAATCGCCATTAAAGAATAGAACCAGCCGCGAGTTTGGTCGACTGCCTCGCTGATAAAATCTGC
>JAFZIQ010000111.1 GCA_017554285.1 Selenomonadaceae bacterium | reverse complement strand
ATTTTTTAACACGCTTGAGCTTGACGATACAGATAAAAAAATAGCCGCGCAGGTTCTCAAGGAGATAAATTCGCGGCTAAAATTTTTATGCGACGTAGGCTTGGATTATTTAAGCTTGTCGCGGAAGTCAGCGACGTTAAGCGGCGGCGAAAGTCAGCGAATCAGATTGGCAACTCAAATAGGTTCGGCATTAACGGGCGTCCTTTACGTTTTGGACGAGCCGAGTATCGGACTTCATCAGCATGACAATCAAAAACTTTTGGCAACGTTGAAAAATCTGCGCGACTTGGGCAATACGTTAATCGTTGTCGAGCATGACGAAGAAACTATCCGCGAGGCAGATGAAATTATTGACATCGGACGCGGCGCGGGCAAATCGGGCGGAGAAATCATCGCGCAGGGAACGGCTGATAAAATTGCTTGCGTTGAAAATTCTTTGACGGGCGATTATCTCAGCAGACGAAAAATTATTCCCGTGCCGACGACGCGCAGAGATATTTCGCAGGCTTTGGAATTTGCAAACGCCGATAAAAATAATCTAAAAAATATCACGGTAAAAATCCCGCTCCGAGCTTTGACATTGATAACGGGCGTGAGCGGTTCGGGAAAGTCGACGCTTGTTGAGGAAATTATTTATCCGCGTCTTAAGGAAATGAATTTGGAAACGTTCGGCATAAGCAAAGTTACAATGATTGACCAAGACCCCATCGGCAGAACGCCGCGTTCAAACATTGCGACTTATACGGGCGTCGCCGACCATATAAGAAAACTTTTCGCCGAAACCAACGGTGCAAAACTGCGCGGCTATAAAGCAGGTCGATTCAGTTTTAATGTTAAGGGCGGGCGTTGTGAAAGTTGCGGCGGCAACGGCGTCTTAAAAATTCCCATGAACTTTCTGCCCGATGTTTATGTTACCTGCGACGTTTGCAAGGGCGCGAGATTTAACGCCGAGACTTTGGAAGTCAAATACAAAGGCAAAAATATTTCCGACGTGTTGAATATGCCCGTTGATGAGGCATTGGAATTTTTCGAGAACGTTCCGACGATTAAGCGAATGTTGCAAGTTCTTCACGACGTGGGCTTGGGCTATATCGAACTCGGACAGCCTGCGAATACTTTCAGCGGCGGCGAGGCTCAACGCGTCAAGCTTGCCTACGAATTGGCGCGACCTGCCGGCAGGGCGGCAAATATTTACATAATGGACGAGCCGACAACGGGTTTGCATTTCGACGACGTTAAAAAGTTAATCGACGTGATTCAGCGGCTTGTCGAGCGCGGCGATACCGTCATTATCATTGAACATAATTTGGACGTGATAAAATGCGCCGATTACATTATCGATTTGGGACAGGACGGCGGCGATAAGGGCGGCGAAGTCATTGCGAGCGGCACGCCCGAAGAAGTCGCGCAGGTTGAAAATTCCTACACGGGACAAGCTTTGAAGAAAGTTTTATAAAAAATACTCCCCGTCATTACGGCGAGGAGTTTTTTGTTGCAAAAAATTTTATCGGGTGAGCAATCTTTTCTTGAGCTGTAAATATTTTTTCGTGAAGTGCCAACCGTTTTGATACTCTTGATTATCGGTATCGCCGTAAGGACACCAAGAAACAGTTAAAAGCGGCGGCGATTGAATTCTTTTTGCAACGCCCATTCCCGTAAATTGTTTCCACCAACGTTCCAAATCATCAATAAATGCCTGCGCGGTCGGAAAATATTCTTCGACAAGTCCGCGCTTGCAACCGATTTCTTCTTCAAGCTCGTCCTTAACGTACAGTTCCAAAATTTCTTCGGGCGTCAAACTGTATTCGGAAAATGCTTTAAACAGATAATCATGATAAGGATAACGAAGCGGGTCGCCTTTGCCTTCGTTAACATTCTGCGCAGTCGACAGCTCGGCACTCGGTACTATATCGATAATCCCCTGCGGAATCGCCTCAAACTTATAAATTTTTTCGTTCATGTAGCGAGCCAAATCATAAACTTGATATTTCCACAAATCGGCAAGCGCAGATAAAAATCCCGCCTCGTCGCCGTAAAGTGTCGCATAACCTACAGTTGTTTCAGCCTTATTCGCGTTGCAAGTGAAGACGCCGCCAACACTCGCCGCTATAGCCGCCAAAATTCTTGAACTGCGGTCGCGGGCTTGAATGTTTTCCTTAACGAAATCGGAAACTTCTATTCCGCAATCATTCAACTGCTTAACCGTCCGATTAACCGACTCTTGAATCGGCACGACGTAATATTTGCAACCCAAATTCTTCGCAAGCTGTTCGCTGAGATTTTTTGTGGTATCCGAATTGTAAACGCTCGGCATATTCACAAGAATGACATTTTCCGCGCCGACAACTTTTGTATAAAGAGCCGCCGCAACAGCCGAATCAATGCCGCCCGATACGCCGATAACAACTTTTTTCATGCCGATTTGCTCAAGAAAACATTTCACGCCGTAACTTATCGCCCGATAAATATTTTCCGTCTCGTTGATTTCGGGAACTTCAAGCACGGGCATTTTATCAATCTCGTCTGTGTTTATAAAGTTCAAACTCTCCGCGAATCGCTCGGCATATTGAACAACTTCGCCGTTCGTATTGAAAACCGCGCTTGCTCCGTCGAAAACATAAATCGCCTTTCCCGTATTCTGAATGCCGACGCAACCGACTCGAATCAACGGGCATTTGGAACTAGAAATTTTATCGTAGTGAATACTCTTATCGAATACGAATGTCTTGGAAGAAAATTTGACGCAGAAATCAGCCGGTTCGTACCAATCTTCGTCCTCAAAAGTAAATCCCACTGTTCCGATTCCCGAAATATTTTCGTCATCAATATCCTCGCCGTCGCGGACAAGATAATAAATGTTGTCTTCTTCCTCGTCCATATTTCCGAAAGCGACAACGATATTGTTACTTGCCGCAATAATTTCTTCGCCGTAAGCAAGACAATCGTTTCTAAAACTTTCATCGTCCCACGTTTTACCGAGAAAAGTTCCGGACACCGCCAACTCAGGGAAAATTACCATTTCTGCGCCGCCGGCTTTTGCCTCTTCAATGAATTGCAAAATTTTCTTGGTGTTCACGTCGGGATGCCCCGCTTCAACTTTCATTTGCGCATAAGCTATCTTAGGCAAATAAATCGCCTCCTTAATCGTTTGGACAAAATATAAATCATTTCGGCTGATTGCACAATGGAAATTTTTTGAATACAATAGACTAAAGTTTTTGGAGCGAAATTTTTCCATAGGGATAGAGGCGAGACAAATGGATTCGGAACAAAATAAAATCATGAAAGAATTTATAATCGGTGCGCTTGTCGTCGTGGTGATACTTATAGTCGGGACTTTTTGGATGGGCAACAGTATAAGCGACGATAACGAGGAGGCAGTCCGCACAGTCAGCTTGATGTATTTGGACGAGCTTGCGGGCAGACGCGAACAGGTTGTTGCGGGCAAATTGAACGATTATATCGGCGACATGAATATTGCAATGGATCTTCTGCAAAAGGACGATTTGAGCAGCGTTGAGAAATTGCAAGCTTATCAATCGCGAATGAAACAACTTTACGGTCTTGAAAAATTTGCCTTTGTCGATACGGACGGTTTAATTTACACTGCCAGAGGAACTCGCAACGACATTGCCGTATACGGTTTCGATTACAAAAACCTCACCGAGACGGAAATTTTCATTAAGAATATCAGCGGGAACAAGAAAAAAATTATTATAGCGATGCCGGCGGATAATTTGCCGTTCATTGGTAAAACTCTCACGGCGGCATTCATGGAAATTGATATGAATCGTATGCTTGAATCCGTTTCTCTTCAAGTGACGGGCAACAATACGACGGTTTGCAATATTTACACCAAAGACGGCTTGGCATTTACAAATATGGTTTTGGGCGGTCGCTCAAGCGAAAAAAATTTGCTGGACGCTATGGCAAATGCCGATTTTGAAAAAGGCTACTCGGCGGATAAGATTAAAGAGGACTTCGAGAACGGCGTAAAAGGATTCGCCGCGTTCACCTACGACGATATTAAGGAAACAATTTATTATGTTCCGATACACGGTACGGATTGGATGCTTACGTATTTGATTCGCGAGAGTGTTGTAAACGAACAATTTTCCTCCATTACTGCCGGAATAGTTTCAAGGAGTTTGGCGCATTCGATTATAACGGCATTGGCTTTGGTTGCAATGTTTGCGGCGGTTATTATTCAGTTACGGAAAACGACAAAGGCGCAGTTGGAAAAGGAAACTGCCGACGCCGAAAATCGCGTTAAGCAACAGGAATTGGAAGAACAACTTGCATTGCAGGAAGAACTTTTGGCGCAAGAACAGGAAAAGGCTCAACAAGATAACATGATTCGCGCTTTGGCGTCGGATTATCGAAGTGTTTACTACGTCAACATTGCCGACGACGAGGGCATTTGTTACAGAGAAGATACCGAGCAGGACAATGCGGTTGCAATCAGGGAAGGCGAGCAATTTATTTTCAGCAGAGTTTTTACAGAGTATGCGAATCTTTACGTGACGGAAGAATATCGCAAAGAGTTTTTGAATTTCATTGATCCAAAATTCATACGCGAAGGCTTGAGGAAAGATTCGGTTATAACTTATCGTTACTTATCGCGAAGAAATGATAAGGAAAGTTACGAGATGATTCGTATGGCGGGCGTCAGAAAACCGGGCGAAGACCCCGAAAAGTCGATTCACATTGTGGGTATCGGCATAACCGATATTGATTCGGAAATGCGCGACTCAATGGAAAAGAGCCAAGCCTTAAGCGACGCGCTCAAAGCTGCCGAAGAAGCAAGCAAGGCTAAGACTACGTTCCTTTCGAGTATGAGTCACGAAATCCGAACGCCCATGAATGCGATAATCGGGCTTGATAATCTTGCGTTGCATGAGCCGGGCATTTCAAACACAACCAAAAGTTATTTGGAGAAAATCGGGACTTCGGCTCAACATTTGCTCAGCTTGATAAATGATATTTTGGACATGAGCCGCATTGAATCGGGGCGCATGACGGTCAGGAATGAAGAATTTTCTTTCCCGAAATTGATTGAGCAGATCAATACGATATTCAGCGGGCAGAGCAAAGAAAAGAAACTGGAATATACTTGCCATATAAACGGACATCTTGACGAATATTATATCGGCGACAGCGTGAAGTTAAGGCAGATTTTGATAAATATTTTGGGCAACGCGGTTAAGTTTACGCCCGAAGGCGGTAAGGTTGATTTGATTGTCGAGAAAACTGCCGACTTCGATAAAAAATCTGCAATTCGATTCACGATTAAGGATACGGGAATCGGCATGAGTAGAGAATATCTGCCGAAGATTTTTGATGCGTTCAGTCAAGAGAATGCGGGCGCGACGAACAAATACGGCAGTTCCGGACTCGGCATGGCGATAACCAAAAGTATCGTTGAAATGATGAACGGCAATATTGAAGTTGAAAGTGAAAAGGGCGTTGGCACGACGTTTAAAGTAACGGTGACTTTAATGAATTCGGATAAGAGCGACTCGGCAAGCGATGACGTTGAGATAAAGCCGCATGAATTGAACGTTTTAGTCATTGATGACGACCCGATAGCTTGCGACCATGCTAAATTGATTTTGGAGAAAATGGGAATAGCCGCCGAAATCGCATTGAACGGCAAAGAGGCGATTGAAATGGTGAAACTTCGTCATGCGCGACGCGAGCCGTATAATTTGATAATTGTTGATTGGCAAATGCCCGAAATGAACGGGATAGAGGCGACGCGGCAAATCAGAGAAATTATCGGGAACGAGACGGCGATAATAATTTTGACGGCTTATAATTGGGAAGACGTGGCAGACGAGGCAATTTCGGCGGGCGTGGACAGTTTCATAGCAAAGCCGCTGTTTTCGGGAGCGTTGCTTGAGGAATTAAAGAAGGCTTTCAAGAATAAAAATCGCAACACCGTAAGGACTAAACCTAAAGTCGATTTGACGGGGCGCAAAATTTTATTGGCGGAGGACGTTGAAGTTAATGCGGAAATAATGATAATGGTATTGCAAATGCGGGATATTGAAGTCGAACTTGCCGCGAACGGGAAGATTGCGCTTGAGAAATTTGAGAACTCGCCCGAAAATTATTACGATGCAATATTAATGGATATGCGAATGCCGGAAATGGACGGTTTGGAGGCGACGCAACGAATCCGCGCATTGGACAGAAAGGACGCAAAAACTATTCCGATAATCGCGCTTACGGCTAATGCCTTTGATGAAGACGTTCAGCGAAGTTTGCAAGCGGGCTTGAATGCTCACTTATCAAAGCCCGTCGAACCTGACGTTTTATTTGAGACTCTGGAGAATATGATTAAAGACAAATGATTATTCGCGCCGTCAAACTTTTCAAGGCGTTCTGTCTTTGGCAAGCGCGATGATTTATGATAAAATCTGCGCGGGGGTGTTAGTTATGAAAATCTTTAGTTTGACCTTACTGATAATGCTGATGATAAGCGCGACGGCGTTTGCAGAGGAGATTAAGCCGCCGATAATATCCGTCAGCGGTGAAGGAATTGTTGAGGCGTCGCCCGACCGCGCTACAATTTCAGTCGGCGTCGTCACTCGCGAAAAAAATCCGTCCGCCGTCCAAGCCGCCAATGCCCGCGCCGCGACTTCGGTAATCAATTCGATTGTCGCACTCGGTATTGAACGCAAAAACATTTCGACGGGCAATTACAACTTCAATCCGACTTATCGCCACTTCGACAACGGCAAAAGTGTGATTGACGGCTACGAGGCAACCAATTCCGTCACGATTATCGTTGACGATTTAAATCTTGTCGGCAGAATTATCGATACGGCATTAAATCACGGCGCAAATCGTGTTGACAGCTTGAATTTCGGACTTCGCAACAAAGCCGCTTATCAAGACGAGGCTTTAAGGCTCGCAATTCTTGACGCCAAACATAAAGCCGAAATTGCGGCGGCAGTTCTCGGCAAAAGTATTGTCGGCGTCTATTCCGTGTCAGTTAATTCAAGTTACGTTGAGACACCGCGCAACTACAAAATGGCTCGAAATATGGCGGCGGACGAATCGGCAGGGATTGAAACGCCGATTGAAAGCGGAACCCTTCATTGTTCGGCAAATGTTCATGTCGAATTTGAAATCAGCCGATGAAAAAACCTTACCTTAAGTCAATCGAATACATTCGCGGCTTGGCAATGCTCGGCGTCGTGGCAATTCATACGGGTTCGCAATATCTGCTTAACCCAACGCCGAATATTCATCTTGTCGTACTCTTTGAAATCGTCTCGCGGTTTAGCGTGCCGATTTTCTTTTTTATATCGGCGTTCGGATTGTTTTACAAAATGGATTTATCGGAGCCGTTTGATTACGGAAAATTTCTTCGACGACGATTCAAAGCAGTCTTGATACCGTATTTGATTTGGTCGACGCTTTACATTGTACACGACAACTGGTTTAACGGCTGGCAACTTTTCCCCGAATTCGATTACGCGGCAGAAATTTATTTCTTCGGGCTGGCGAAGTATCATTTATATTTTTTGGTGATACTGATTTGGTTTTATCTGCTGATGCCGCTGTGGATTTATTTTGTTAAGCAAATGACGCCAAAAAAATTGATATTATTGCTCGCCGCGCAGATTTTATTTGATTATTGGTCGAGCTATTGTATTGCGGGTTCGGAAAATCTGTTTATAAAGTGGCGATTGAATTGGCTGGTTTTGCATTACGTATTCATTTTCATTTTGGGCGGAGTGCTCGGAGTTCATTCGCAAAAATTTTTCGCGTGGTGTGAGGCAAATAAAAAAATTGTCGGCGCGAGTTTCTTAATCACGCTGACAACTTTATTGAGTTGGTTTTATCTTTTAATTTACGTCAGAAATTTCTCGCCGCTCGACGCGGTAAATACGGCTCATCAACTTTCGCCGCTCGGAATTTTCTACACAATCGCCGCGTCGATATTCTTCTTTACGCTGTTTCAATTCGGCAAGTTCCCTGCGCGGATAAAAAATTTTTTGAGTCTGCTCGGCAAAAATTCTTACTTTGTATATTTGGCGCACCCGTTCGCAATTCATTATCTGATAATCGGCTTGGGGAAACTCGGATTGATAATGACGGCTCCGAATGCAATAATTTTTTATATCTTAATTGTCGCCGTAACTTTGGGCGTCAAGATTTTATTTCAGAGATTTTTTCAAGCAAGCCTGCGATAAGTTTTACATGCGGCGCGACCGTTTCAAGGTGAAGTCGTTCGTTTGGGCTGTGAATATTTTCGTTCGTCGTGCCGATAGAAATTATATCGAGCGCGGGATTTTTTTTCGCGAAAAAACTAGTTTCAAGTCCTGCGTGAATCGTCTTGACTTCGGGTGCGTAACCGTTTTGCTCCGTGAAAATTTCTTTGGCGAATTTTAAAAGTTTACTGTCGGGATTGAACTTCCAAGCGGGAGTCGGCTCGGAAAATCTACTTTCAAACACGCAAAGACGCGCCGCCTGTCCGAAACCTTCAATAAATTCTTCGATTAATTCATCGGCATTGGCTCGCGGCAAAACTTTTAATTCGATAATATCATCGTCCATACGAATGACGCCGAGATTAGCCGACGCCAAAACCTGTTCGGAATTATCGGGCGACATAGCGTAAACGCCGCTGTGAATCAGCGTAATAAAATTCGACAGGGCTTCATAATCTTTAACGTACAAAACTTTATCGGGTCGTTTGATAGTTTTTGCCTCAATTTTTACATCGGGTTCGGTAGTGCCGAAAACTTTTTTAATCCCGCTTTCCAGTTCCGCGCAGATTTTCTGAACAAACTCAATCTTTAAATCGGTAGTGATAACGAGTTCCGCGCTGTTCGGGATAACGTTAAAAGCTCTGCCGGCGTTCAAACTTGACATGCGAATTTTCCCGCATTTATTTATGTGCCGAAGAATCGAGGCGACGATTTTAATTGCGTTGAGTCGTCCGTTAGAAATTTCTTCGCCCGAATGACCGCCGCGCAGTCCGCTGATTTTTATTACGATATTGTTGGGAAGTTTGGTATCGGGTCTGACGTAATGCAATTCGCGCCAAAAAGTTACATGAACACTGCCCGCACTGCCCGCAACCAATTCGCCGAATTTCTCCGAGTCGCAGTTGATAAGAAAATCGGCGTCGGCTAAAAATTTTTCATCAAGATTAATCGCGCCGCTCATGCCCTGTTCCTCGTCGGTCGTAAAAATTATTCTTAACTTGCCGTGATTAAATTCCGCGTGATTCTTAACCAGATAAAGAATTTCCGCAACGCCGATACCGTCATCCGCACCAAGACTTGTACCTTCAGCCTCAAGATATTTTTCGCCGCGAATTAATTTTATCGGGTCGGTTAAAGGATTAAATTCGTAACCTTCCTCCGCCACGCAAACCATATCCATATGCGCTTGCAAAATTGTTGTAGGAGAATTTTCTTTACCGGGACTCGCGGGAATCTCGGCGATAATATTCTTAGAATTGTCCTGCACAACTTCAAAGCCTTGCTCTTCAAAAAAATTTTTTAAGAAATTGCTGACTTGTTCCTCATGCTTGGAAGGGCGAGGAATAGCCGCCAACTTTTCAAATTCTTTAAGTACATCGTCCAAAATTGTTTTACTCATTGTAATTACTCCGTTCCGTCTCAAAACTGATTCCGAAATGCAACGGGGTTTAATTCGGCTAAAGATTAAAGAAATCCTGCGTTGTAGAAATTTCGCCGCCGTGATAGAATTTATGCAAAAAAGGAGGGTGCCGATTAGTTGATTGCGCATGTTTTTGTTGACGCAGAAAATATTCCTCCCTCCGTGACGTTCAAAGTTGTCGAACATTTTGGCAGGGAGCACACGATAACTAAGGTTGATATTGTCGCAAAGGAAGATGCTCTTCCCTACAAATACCGCAATTTGGACGAAAAAATTTACCGCGTACAGAATTGTTTTTACGGGAAAAATTCTGCGGACACGTGGCTTTGTTTTGAAATGGTGCGGGCGATTATCGACGAGCCGGACTTGGAGCTTATAATAATTATTTCCAGTGACAAAGATTTTCTGCCGGCAATAAAATTCGCCACCGATTTTGAGAAAAAAGTTTTCATAGTATCAAACGGCGCGGGGCATAAGACTTTAAATGAGCAAATGAAAATTTTGGATATAAATCCCGCCTTAGTCGAGCTGAAAGATTTCCGTTTAAAGTTTGTTGACGTGCCCTTGAAACTGGAAAAATTCTTGCCGCATTTCGGTTTCGATATAAAAAAATTTTTCTTCGACCACGAGGACAAAATCAAATTTATTTTTGTTAAGAGGGGCGAAAAAGTTTTTGAAGTGCCGTTTGTCGCGGGAATGACGACGTATGTTTTTCGGCGCGTACTTTGCGAGTTAAATATTTTGGGCAAAGGAGCTTCCATAAAAAATTTCATTACCGAAAATTATTTAAAGCTCTCAAGGAACAGGATTTATTTTCACAGCGAGGAAGAAATTTCAATACCGACTGCCGCCGAACTCGTCGAAGAATATTTTATCGAACATGCGGCTGAGATTTGCAAAATTTTTATCAAGCACAACAACAAACTTTCCGAAATACCTTTTGTGAACGGAATGCCGTTTAAAATTTTCGGGCATCTTTTGCAGGAGAGAAAAATTATCGGTAAAGCGGCGTCGCCCGCGCAGACTGCAGAAAAAAATTTATTGAAAATTGTCGACGGGCAAATTTTCCTTCGCAATGAAGAAGAACAGGAAACGGCTTACGGCGGCACGATTGAAAATGTCGATGAATATTTTGATTTTCATGCGGCGGAGCTTAAAAAAATTTTCATCAAGCATAACGGCAAAATGTTTGAAATTCCGTTTGTGGAGGGAATAAGTCTTGAGCTTTTCGGAAAACTTCTGCGCGAGAAAAATATAATCGGCAAAAGTGCTTCTGCAACGAGCGTTGCCAAGAAAAATTTTCTGGACGTTCGCGACGGGAAAATTTATCTCTGCGATGAGGAAAGATTGAGCGAGCTTTACGCCGAATCGACGGGCAATCTTGATGATTATTTTCATCAGAATGAAGATAAGGCGATTAAAATTTTCGTGAAGTACAACGGCGATATTTTTGAGATACCGTTTGTAAACGGAATGTTGCTGACGTTATTTGAAAAACTTCTGCGCGACAGAAAGATTATCGGCAGGAATTCTTCGGCAATAAAAGTAGCGGCGCAGAGTTTGCTTGACGTTCGGGACGAGCGGATTTTTCTTTACAGCGAAGAGGCATTGGAGAATATTCAAAATGATTCGCTGATTAACGTTGACGATTATTTGAATGAACACGCGTTGGATATTCGCAGCTTGCCGATAAATCATAACGGAAAAACTTTTTCTATACCGTTTGTGAACGGAATGCCCGTTGAGATTTTCGGTAAGCTTCTGCGCGAGAGGAAAGTTATAGATGCGTCTGCATTTCCGGAAGAAGTTATTGCGAATAATTTTCTTACGATAAGCGACGGGAAAATTTTTATCGGCAAGGGAGATGATACAGAATGAAAATTATTGAGCCGAGCGTTGAATTGATTGATGACTTTGACGCGGCGGCAATCATGAAGAAAATCGAACGTGCGGGGCGCGTCTGCTACAAATCGGAGGGCAATATCAAAGACGACAGCGCGGAAAAATTTATTCGCGGGATAATCAAACGCGGGCATGAATCGGTTATCGAACATGCGACGATTTCTTTCAAAATTATTTGCGACAGAGGCGTTACGCATGAATTGGTTCGCCATAGAATAGGAGCCTCTTACTCCCAAGAGAGTACTCGCTTTTGCGATTACAGCGCGGGGAAATTCGGCGGCGAGTTGACTTTTATTAAGCCTTGTTTTTGGCAAGACGACGACGAAAATTTTAATCTGTGGAAGGAGACAATGGCGCAACTTGAAAAAAATTATTTGGCTCTCCGCGCAGGCGGCGCAAAACCCGAAGAGGCTCGCTCAATCTTGCCCAATTCACTCAAGACAGAAATTTTCGTAACGATGAATCTGCGCGAGTGGAGACATTTTTTGAAATTGCGGACGGCAAAGGCGGCGCATCCTCAAATGCGGGAAGTCGCGCTGAAAATTTATAAAATTCTTGTCGAGAAATTGCCCGCAGTCTTCGATGACATTCAGCCATAAAAATTTTTTCCCGCTATAGACAAACATCCTACATTAGAATATAATTCGTTCGTACTTTGAAAGGGGTATTTGTATGAAAATCACAATCGGCAGTGATCATGGCGCGGTTGAGCTTAAAGAGGAAGTCAAAAAAGTTTTGGCGGAGTTTGAGAATATAGAAGTCAAAGACGTTGGAACTTTCGGTACCGAGCCTGTTGATT
>JAFZIQ010000110.1 GCA_017554285.1 Selenomonadaceae bacterium | reverse complement strand
GGCGGCGCGGGTAACGATTCTGTCAATAACAGCGGTGCGAATACTTCGATTAACGGCGACACAGGCGACGATACTGTTTCCAATTCCGCGCAATATGTAACAGTCATTGGCGGCGCGGGAGCAGATACTGTTTCAAACAGCGGTTCAAATGCTTTGATTAGCGTCGGCGGTGGTGACGACTCTATTCGTAACAGTGGCTCTAACGTAACGATAGACGGCGGCGCGGACGATGATACTGTTTCAAACAGCGGTTCAAATGCTTTGATTAGCGTCGGCGGTGGTGACGATTACATTTGGAACAACGGCGACAGCGTAAAAATCTATGGCGACGAGGGCAACGATACTGTTTATAACGGCTACTATGGTGGCTCCAATGTTACAATAGACGGCGGTTCGGGCAACGATTCCATTAGCAACTATAACGGCTATGTTACAATCAACGGCGGCGATGGTGAAGACACTATTGACAACTGGGGCGGCGGCTCTTCACTTTTCGGCGGCGCAGGTAGCGATCAAATTCAAAATTACGGCGCAAGCTCCACAATCGACGGTGGCGCAGGCAACGATAATATTTCTAACAACGGCTCGAACGTTTCAATCGACGCGGGCGCAGGTGACGATTCTATTTCCAATGACGGAGGTAACGAGGTCACACTCAACGCGGGCGACGGCAATGATTTAATCACCAGTAGCGGCAATGAGAATTCAATCGACGGCGGCGCAGATGATGACACCATAAGCAGTAACGGCAATGATTGTACACTCGCGGGCGGCAAGGGCAATGATTCAATCCACAGTGAAGGCAATGACGTTCTTTTTAAATACGCGCCCGGCGACGGCAACGACACTATCGAAGGTTTCAACGAAAGTTCAAAGTTACGCATTGGCGACGGCAAGGATAATTATTCGACACTCGCAAGCGGAAATGACGTTATTGTCAAAGTCAATTCCGGTTCAATAACTTTGGTCGGCGCGGCAATGTTGTCAGAGATTAACATTGATGGCAAGCTCGGCACAAGTTCGACCGATACAACGCCAACGGATACAACTCCGGCTGATACAACGCCGCCCGATACTACATCGTCTGACACGACACCGCCAGATACAACGCCGTCTGCATTTAGCGTTTCAAATTCTGTCAACGCAACTTTAATCACGGGCACTGAATTAAATGATAAAATCATTAACAGCGGCGATAATGTTACGATAGCGGGATTTGCCTACAGCGATTCAATCAGCAATGAAGGCGATACTGTCTCGATTGACGGCGGCGCAGGTAATGATTTCATTGATAACAGCGGAAGCAACTCAAAAATTCTCGGCGGTCGCGGCAACGATACCATCAAAAATATCGGAGGCAATTCAAACACAATCAGCGGCGGTAAAGGTAATGATTCAATCATCAATGAGAGCGGCTCGAAGATTTTATTCACTTATGAATTCGGTGACGGTAACGACATTATCACGGGCTTTAACAATTCAAGTACGCTGAGCATTAAGGGCGAAAAATATACTTCACAATTCAGCGGCAACGATATTATAATTGCGGTCAGTGAGAGTTCGATAACGTTAAGCGGCGCGGCGACTTTGACCAACATTAACATTGACGGCGAAGAGGAAGACTTTATAAATGTGATTGCCAGAGATTCAACGCGGACTCCGATAACGCTTGATTCGGTAACTGAAACTTTTGACGCCTCCAATCGCACGAAGGCAATTCAAATCACGGGCAACAAAGAGGATAACTCAATAATCGGCGGCTTGGGCAAGGATACGATTGACGGCTCGGACGGCGACGATACCTTGACGGGCGGCAAGGGCAATGATATTTTCGTATTCACCGAAGGCAAGGACATTATTACCGACTACAGCCAAAAGGGAACTTACGGTAAGGACAAAATCAGCATAGGCGGCGGGCTTACGTATAAGGATTACGAAGTTAAAGGCTCCAATGTCATTCTGACTTACAGCGACGGCAATAAAAAAGAACACACTCTGACTTTAAATAACGGCGTCGGCAAGGAGATAACTTTTGCTGACAAAACAGTTAATCGTTATGAGGAAATCGGCATATTCGACAGCAACGGCAAATCGGTAACTCTCGCAGCTGATTCAAAATCCTTTACGGCGACGAAAACTTATTCCAAGGTAGTAACGGTAGACGGCTCTGCGACCGGCGAAGTTGAGATTGTCGGCAACAATAAGGCGAACGTGCTTATCGCGGGCAAAAGTAATTCTACACTCGAAGGCGGCAAAGGAATCGATACCCTAATCGGCGGCGCGGGCGAGGATATTTTCGTTTACAATGCAAAGAGCGGCAACAAAGTTATTCGGAACTACAGTAGCGAAGACGATAAAATCAGTTTGGGTAGCGGCGCGAGCCTTTCCGAAGTCAAAGTTAAAGGAAATGATTTGGAGCTTAAAATCGGCAGTAACAAAATCACAATCGCGGGCGGCAAAGGTAATCCGTTCACCTTCATTGAAGGCGTCGAAGAAAAAACTTACAACAACGGTCTGTTGATAAGTAAGGACGAAAATTCTGCGTCGTTGACAAGTTCATTTACAGGAAAAGACTTCGGCCTTAACGATTACAATTATAGAAATGTGAGTGTCGAATTGCTTAAGAAAGGCTTTTCGTTGACGGGCGATAATGTTGCCAATTCACTTACGGGCGGCAAGGGCGCAGATACCGTTTACGGCGGCGATGGAGACGATTTTATTCAAGGCGGTAAAGGAAATGATTTACTCTGGGGCGGCGACGGCGAAGATAAATTTATATTCTATGCGGGCGACGGTACCGACATAATCAAGGATTTCAACAGCAATGACGTTCTCGACGAGTTATTGATTTACGACAAGCGCGGCAAGGCGTCTGCTTACAGCAAGGCAGTCTTCAGCGGCGATACCTTGACGCTTTCAATAAAGGGTGGCGGCAAAGTTATTTTTGAAGGTGTCGGAAAAGATACGAGTTTCAATATTAACGGCAAGACGCATTATATAAGCGGCAAAACTCTTAAATAATTTGGGCGTGCTGAATGAGTTTTCTTTTTCTTATTCGGCACTGCCCTTATTTTTTTTGTAAAATTTTACGCACTGTGTTAGAATCACGCCAAAATTTCTTAGGAGGCAGTCAATGGTTAAGAGAATTTATGTTGAGAAACGCGACGGCTTCGACGTGCCCGCCAAACAGTTGCTTGAAGATTATCGCGAGACTTTGAACGTTAAGAATTTAGCGGGCGTGCGGTTGTTGGTTCGCTACGACGTGGAGGATTTAAGCGACGAAGATTTTATCAAAGTGCGCGACATAGTTTTTCGCGAGCCGAATGTTGACAATTTTTATAATGAATTGCCCGCCGACCTTGATGCTACGAAAACTTTTGCGGTTGAATATTTGCCGGGACAATTCGATCAGCGAGCCGACTCCGCCGCGCAATGTGTTCAGTTGGTTACGGGTAAGGAACTCCCGACGATTCACTCTGCGCGGATTATTTCTTTAATCGGCGACGTTACGGCGGAAGACTTCGCCAAAATCAAATCGTACTCGATAAACGCCATTGAATCACGCGAGGCGAGCTTTGAATTGCCGACGACATTAAAAATTTCAGCCGAGACTCCGCCCGACGTTGAAGTCTTAAAAAATTTCAATGGCATGAGCGACGCCGAACTTAAAGAATTTCTGAATCTGCGCGGCTTGGCAATGAACTTGGACGACTTGAAATTTTGCCAAAGCTATTTCCGCGATACGGAGAAACGCGCCCCGACGATTACTGAGTTGAAAGTTATCGATACTTATTGGAGCGATCATTGTCGCCATACGACGTTCACGACTGCGATTGATAATGTGACGTTTGACGCGGGCGCGGAGGTTATCGAACAGGCTTTTAAGGAATATTTAGCCGTTCATAATCCAGATAAAGACATTTCGCTTATGGATTTGGGAACAATCGGCGCGAAGATAGTCAAGCCGCAAGGTTTGGACACGTCGGAGGAAATTAACGCCTGCAGTATCAAGATAACCGCGCAGATTGACGGGCGAGCGGAAGATTGGCTGGTAATGTTCAAGAACGAGACGCATAATCACCCAACGGAGATTGAACCTTTCGGCGGCGCGGCGACTTGTTTGGGCGGAGCAATTCGCGACCCATTGAGCGGGCGAAGTTATGTTTATCAAGCAATGCGCGTGACGGGCGCGGCTGACCCCAGAAAAAAATTTTCGGAGACTTTATCGGGTAAACTTCCGCAGAAAAAAATCGTTCGCGGCGCGGCGCAAGGCTACAGCTCCTACGGCAATCAAATCGGACTCGCGACGGGGCAAGTTAAAGAAATTTATCATGAAGGCTATCTTGCCAAGCGTATGGAAATCGGCGCGGTGATTGCGGCGGCTCCAAGTTCAAACGTCATAAGAAAACGTCCCTGCGCGGGCGATAAAGTTATTTTGCTCGGCGGCAGGACAGGACGCGACGGAATAGGCGGCGCAACCGGTTCAAGCAAAGTTCATACGACCGAATCGCTCACCACTGCGGGCGCGGAAGTTCAGAAAGGCAATCCTCCGACCGAAAGAAAGATTCAAAGACTGTTCAGAAATCCCGACGCGGCGAAACTTATCAAACGTTGCAATGATTTTGGCGCGGGCGGCGTAGCTGTAGCAGTCGGCGAGCTTGCGGCGGGACTTAAAATAAATCTTGACGCCGTTCGCAAGAAATATGACGGCTTGGACGGCACAGAACTTGCAATTTCCGAATCTCAAGAGCGCATGGCGGTTGTTTTGGATAAAAATGACGTTGAAAAGTGCATTGCGCTTGCCGACGCTGAAAATTTGGAGGCTTATGAAGTCGCGGAAGTTACTGACAGCGAGCGAATGGTTATGAATTGGCGCGGAAAAGAAATTGTCAATATCAGTCGCAAATTTTTCGACACAAACGGCGTTAAGAGGCATATAAGGTGTCAGGTGTCAGGATTAAGTGGTCAGTGGAAAGTGGTCAGTGGTCAGAAAACTCTAAAAGCTGAAAGCTTAAAGCTGAAAGCTAGCAACTGGCTTGAAAGTCTGCGCGGACTCAATATTTGCAGTCAAAAAGGTCTGGTTGAACGGTTTGATTCGACAATCGGCGCGTCAACGGTGCTAATGCCGTTCGGAGGCAAGAATCAACTCACTCCTGCAGAAGGTATGGTTGCTAAAATCCCTTGCGAGGGCGAAACTTCGACTGCAACCGCTATGACGTTCGGATTCGACGCCGATATTTCGGAGCAAAGCCCTTTTCACGGCGCGATTGACGCTGTAACCAGTTCGCTGGCTAAATTAACGGCGATTGGCGCGGATTATTCAAAAGCTTATCTGACTTTCCAAGAATATTTCGAGAAACTCGGCGATAATCCCGAAAAATGGGGCAAACCCCTTGCGGCATTGCTCGGAGCATTTATCGCGCAGAAAAATTTCGGCGTGGCGGCTATCGGCGGTAAAGATTCGATGAGCGGGACTTTTGAAAACTTAAATGTGCCTCCGACGCTGGTAAGTTTCGCGGTTGCGGTCGTCGACGCGGAAAAAGTTATCTCTCCCGAATTCAAAGCCCCGAATCATAAAATTTATCTTGTTGAATGTCCGCGTGATGATGACGGCGTTCCGAACTTCGACGAACTCAAGAAAAATTTCGCTAAAGTTCATGAATTAATCTGCGCGGGCAAAATTATTTCTGCGGCGACTTTGCAAGCGGGCGGAATTGCTGAGGCTATATCTAAAATGTCAATCGGCAACGACATTGGCTTTAAATCCCTAGTCCCCAGTCCCCAGTTCCTAGTTCCTAGTTACGGGAGTTTAGTTGTTGAGGCGAATTGCGAGCTTGATTTTAAACTTTTGGGCGAAACGATTGCCGAACCCGTTATAAAAATCGGCGACGATAAAATTTTACTCGACGACGTTAAAAAAGCCCTTTCAGAGCCGCTTGAAAAGATTTTCCCGACCAAAATTAAAAATCAATCCGCAAATATTATTCCCAACGAACTTTATCAGACAAATAAAAGATTTTCCGCGCAGATTAAGCTTGCCAAGCCGAAAATTTTTATCCCAGTCTTTCCCGGTACGAATTGCGAATACGATTCCGCTAAAGTTTGGCAAAAAGCCGGCGGCATTCCCGAAATCTTTATCGTTCGTAACCTTACTCCTCAAGCTGTCGAGGAAAGTATCGAGGCTATGGCTGAAAAAATCCGTTCCGCGCAGATTATTATGCTTCCCGGCGGATTCAGCGGCGGCGACGAGCCTGACGGTTCCGGAAAATTCATTGCGGCAACGTTTCGCAATCCGAAAATCGCTGAAGAGGTTATGAACTTGCTGAATAAGCGCGACGGATTGATTTTGGGCATTTGCAACGGTTTTCAAGCATTAATTAAGCTCGGATTGCTCCCTTACGGCGAAATTCGCGAACTTGAAGAAGATTCTCCGACTTTAACGCATAATTCTTTGGGTCGACACGTCAGCCAATACGTTTACACACGAGTTGCAAGCAATTTATCCGTTTGGCTCGCTAAAAATAATGTCGGCGACGTTCATTCAATTCCCGTTTCTCACGGCGAAGGCAGATTCGTTGCAAGCGACGCTTGGCTTAAAAAACTCGCCGAAAACGGACAAATCGCGACTCAATACGTCGATTTCGCCGATAATCCTACAAATGAACTGCCATTTAATCCGAACGGCTCGGCTTGGGCGATTGAAGGCATAACCGACGCCAGCGGCAGGATTTTCGGTAAAATGGGGCACTCGGAACGCATTGGCGAACACGTTTGCAAAAATATTCACGGTAATAAAGACCAAAAACTATTTGAGGCGGGCGTAGAATACTTTTCTTGAGGTGATAGCAATGTCGATATTCAAACAGCCGCTGATTCAAAATCCTCCGCCAAATTTGCGGCGGAAGGACAATAAATCTTCAAATGACGGCGGCGATGACGATTTCGATGATGATTGGAACGATGATGATGACGATAACGACGATGATGACGACGACGGCGATTGAAGGAGAGTGGACAATATTAATTTACAGAAACTGACTTGCAAGGATAAGGCAATTTTCGATGAATTTTACGGCTCGCGCTATTGTGAGAGTGCTCAATACACTTTTACCAACCTTTATATGTGGCGCGATATGTTAAATCTTCATTGGGCGGCTGAAGACGGCGTTCTCTACGTTATCACGCATTGGAAAGGAAAAACCGCCGCTTGGCAACCTGTCGGCGCACAAAATAAGTTGCAAGACGCCATTTCCAACATTATTCGCTACTTCGAGGAGCAAAATCAGGAAATTTTCTTCGTCGGACTCGAAAAAAGCTTTGCTGACGAGTTGGCACGCTATCCGGACGCTAAATTTAACATCTCCGCCGACCGTAATAACTTCGATTATGTTTATCTCGCGCAGGATTTGATAAATCTTTCGGGCAGAAAGTTTCACGGCAAAAAAAATCACCTCAACGCCTTTAAAAAAGAATATCCCGACGCTAAATATCTCCCAATCACCGAAGAAATCATTCCGCAATGCCGCGAACAATTAAATATCTGGTACGAGACCCATAAACGCGCTAATCCCGACGATGAATTCATCTTCTACGAACGAGCCGCCATTCACGAGATTTTTGACCACTTCGACGCCTTCAAACTCAAGGGCGGTGCAATTTTAATCGATAATAAGGTCGTCGCATTCACTTTCGGCGAAAAATTGAACTCCGACACCGCCGTTATCCACGTCGAAAAGGCTGACCCTAACATTCGCGGCATTTACGTCGCTATCAATCAATCTTTCGTGGAAAATGAGTGGGCTGATATGATTTATATCAATCGCGAAGAGGATATGGGCATTGACGGCTTGCGTAAGGCTAAAAATTCTTATCGACCCATAAAAATGATTGAAAAATTCAACGCGACACTCGCTAAATAAAAAATTAGAGCTGCTCTTAACCGAACAGCTCTTTTTTTATTCCTAATCCCTAATTTCTAGTTCCTAATTACTTTTCTACCGCCATTGCAGCCGCGATTGCCGCTCCAAGTCCAGATCCGCCGTTGTCAAGGATTGTATCGACTTTATCGGCGTCATCTCCGAGCAATTCGCCCATTGCCTTAACGATATTTTCCTTCGCAAGCGGCATTTTCTCATAAACTGAGCCGTCAACCGCCACATGCTGTTTAACTATCTTGCCGGAGCCTGCGCGTTGCCAAACTATCGCCACGAACGACGCCGCCGCTAATCTTGCCGAACGAATTATTATCGCCTTTACGAGTTCGCGGACTTTTTTAACGTCTTCTATGTCCAATTCGCGCCCGATTTTCGCCATTAATATATCCGACGCCTTGAAAAGATTCGGCGATTCGTCCAAAACGATATTCGACATATCAATCGAAGTTAAGCCGTATTTTTTTCCCTTTTCTCCCAAAAGTTCCGCTATCGCCATGCCCAAAAGCTCGCCCATGTAGCGTCCCGATACCATTTTTTCAAAACGCTGTTCGCCGGGTTTCTCGGAGCCTTCATCATACTCTTTATCGAAACGATTCGGCATCAGTTTCATAAAATTGCCGCATTCAAGGTTAAGAATCATTCCGCCGGAGCCGAAACAGTTAGGATCGTGTATACTCGGCTCAAGATAGCACGTGTTGTGCCCCGTCGCGTAAATCGAACCTATATAAATATCCGGCGTCTTGTATGCCGCGCTCAAAAGTACCGCAACCGTATCATTAAGGACTGCGACAGGCTCAACGTTATTCGCGCCGCGACGTTTCAGAGCCGCAAGCAGTAAATCGTTCGCAACTTCGCCCTCAACGCCCTGCGTAGCAAATTCTTTCGTCCAAATTATCAGC
>JAFZIQ010000109.1 GCA_017554285.1 Selenomonadaceae bacterium | reverse complement strand
TTCCGCAGATGATTTATCGTTGTCCGTAAAAATAATCCCGTCAATCAATCTGTAGTTAAATCTTGGCAAATTCTGTGGCACGAGCACTTCGAGTTTGCTTGAAAATTTTTCCTCACTAAGCAACGCGACGATTTCATAATCGCGACTGACGGCGTCCATAAAAAATTTCTGCAGGCTCTTCGCCGTGCCGTGTACAAGTACTTTTTTCTTCCTCAAAATATTTTCCTCCCTAAAAAATTTTCCCCATTATAGCAGATAATTTGGCGCGGGAAAAATTTTTTGTCATTTACAACCGCAACTGCTATAATCTGCGCGGCATTATAAAATTAAGAGGAGGAATTTTTTCTAATGGAGAATTCTGCGTTGTCAATGTTGCCGCCGATTATCACGATAATCCTCGCGCTTTTAACGAAGGAAGTTTACATGTCGCTGATAATCGGAATATTTTCCGGCGCGATGCTGTTCACGGGCGGCGATTTCTTGGAATCAATCGTTACGCTGTTCGGAATCATGGAGTCGAAAGTCGGCGGCAATGTGAACATTCTGGTTTTCCTTGTCATATTGGGAATATTGGTGGCGGCGATAAGTCGTTCGGGCGCGACGCGGGCTTACGGCGAATGGGCTCGTTCGGTCATAGCCGGCAAACGTTCCGCGCTCGGACTTACGGCTCTTTTGGGTATGTTGATTTTTATCGACGACTACTTTAACTGCCTGACGGTCGGAACGATTATGCGCCCCGTCACCGATAAATTTAAAATCTGTCGTGCCAAACTCGCTTACATTATCGACGCGACGGCGGCTCCGATTTGTATTATCGCACCCGTTTCGAGTTGGGCGGCGGCTGTCGGTTCGTCTTTACCCGAAGGCGCGGATATTGACGGGTTCGCGCTTTTTATTGAGACGATTCCTTTCAACCTTTACGCGATTCTTACGATGATTTTTATGGCGTTCATAATCTTAACGGGCAGAGATTTTGCAACGATGGGCGCGGAAGTTCGCAAGAATAAAAAGAACTTTGAAATCCCCGCCGAATATAAAGACAACGTTGCGGGCGAACAGCTTAAAGGCGGCAAAGGCAGAATTTTCGATTTGGTTCTTCCGTTGCTCGTGTTAATCGCCGCATGTATTTACGGAATGCTTTACACCGGCGGATTCAATGACGGCGCGAGTATTTCTGCCGCCTTCGCCGATTGCGACGCCTCGAAAGGTTTGGTTATCGGCTCGTTCAGCGCATTTGTATTCACGGCTCTTTTATATCTCCCGCGCAGAGTAGTGAGCTTTACAAGTTTCTGTGAATGCTTCACTCAAGGTTTTAAGGCAATGACGCCCGCAATTTTTATCCTTTGTCTTGCATGGACGTTATCGGGAATTTGCGGCAGTGATTATTTGAATCTCGGCGGCTACGTCGGCGGCATCGTTCATGAAAATGCGTCGCTTGCAGTCTTCCTGCCCGTAGTATTTTTCTTGGTTGCTATCGGTTTGGCATTTGCAACGGGTACGAGCTGGGGAACATTCGGCATTTTGATTCCGATTGCGGTTGCCGTAATTAATTTGACGCCTGAAACTTATCAACTTTTGATTTTGTGTGTAGCGGCAATTTTATCCGGCGCAGTCGGCGGCGACCATGCCTCGCCTATTTCCGATACCACTATTTTAGCGTCGGCGGGTGCACAATGTCATCATATAGATCACGTCGCAACTCAAGTTCCTTATGTCTTGACGGTTTCAATTTGTTGCGTTGTCGGCTATTTGGTTGACGGCTTTACGCAAAACGGTTGGCTCGGTTTGGGCGCGGCTTTGATTTGCCTTGCGCTCATTATGATTTTCGTCCGTGCAAAAGTTCCCGCCGTTGATGTCGATTAAAATTTTTGAAAGGAAAATCCTATGGCAGAAAAAATGGAGCACAGAAAAATTCTTGACGATTTATTTAACGCCTTTACGATGATAGGGCGCGGCAATTACGTCGGAGTTTACGACGTTAAAAAAAATGTGACGCGTTTCAGTACTGCCGCCGTTGAACTTTTCGGCTTGGAGAGTGAATATATTTCTGCGGAATCCGTTGATTGGATTAAGTACATTTATTCCGAAGATCAAGTTATTTGCACACAAACTGTTAAAAATCTGTTAAGCGGCAAATCAAAGGGTTATGATTTAACTTGTCGGACGCGGCTTAAAGACGGTTCTTTTGCGAGTCTGAGATACATTGGCTCGACGATTTTTGACGAGGACGGCAAGCCCGATATTATCGGCGGAATTATAATCAATGAGGGTTTAACGGAAACGACGGATTTGGTTACGATTTTGCCGAATCAATACGGATTTTTCCGCGACCTTACCGCGATTATTGAGCTGAAAAGAAGTTGTGTAGTCGTTTTATGCGGAATCAGTCGCATGAGCAATATCAATGAGGAGCACGGTTATGCATTCGGCAATTCTGTTTTACAACAGGCGGGCTGGCTCCTTCAAGAGGCTGTCGGTCAAGACGGAACTGTTTATCGCATGGACGGCGCGAGATTTGCATTTCTGACTGAAAGTCTTTCGCCCGAAGAAGTCGCTCTCCGCTATGAAAAACTTCGTCGAGCCGCGCAGGCAGGTTTGCCCGTTGAAAATGTTCGTCAAGTTTTGTCGATTAACGGCGGCATGATTTACTTTGACGGCGGATCAGCCGATGTAAGGACGATTTTCTCAAGCTTGAATTTCGTTTACAACGAGTCGAAATTTTATCACAACGGCAAGCTGGTCAATTACAACGGCGCAATCGGCATGAATACGCATGAATCGCTTGAGTTGCTTGCCGAAGTTCGCGATTGCATTTTAATGGACTGCGAAAATTTTTCGTTACGTTATCAACCTGTTTTCGACGCGCACACGGAAAAATTGACTGCGGTTGAGGCATTATTATGTTGGCACAGCGAACGATTCGGCGAAGTCTCACCGGCGGCATATGTTCCCGTGATTGAGCGCGATTATTTATTTGAGGAATTGGGCTATTGGATACTGCGGCGGGCAATGGAAGACGGGCTGAAAATTTTGGCACGAAATCCGAAAGTTCATTTGAACGTGAATATATCACCCGCGCAACTCGTAGACGATTTCCTGTTTGAGGAGATAGACAAGATTTCAAAATCTGTCGGCTTCCCGCTGAAAAATCTTTGTTTTGAATTGACGCAGAGTTGTCGACTTATCGAGCCGGATATTTTGCGGCGGATAGTTCGGGCGTTGAAACGCAAAGGGATTCGTTGCTTGATAGACGACTTCGGCAGCGGCGTTGCGTCGATAGATTTCTTGAGAGACCTCGCGCCGAATTTCATTAAGCTTGAGCGCGATTATATTCTGCACATAAAAGATAAGCCCGGCAATCTGCACATTGTACGGAATTTATCGGAGTTGGCAGTTGATTTGGGCACAAAAGTTTGTTTAAAGGGCGTAGAGGACGCCGAGATTCGCGAGATTGTAAAAAGTTTCCCCGTAACGAATGTACAAGGAAACTACTATTCTGAAGCGATAACGCTGGACGAGATTATAAAGAATTATTTGTAGGGATTAGGGACGAGGGATTAGAAGTTATTAGTCCCTTGTTCCTATTCAAGCATCTAAAACCGCCCATTCATGAGAGAAATAGAAATTCTTACTCTCAGGCAACTTGCCCCAATTTTCAAGGACGCGACTGATTGCGCGAGTAACGTCATAATGTCCGTCGGTATTGGTAAGCAGGACTAAGAATTGATTACTGCCGTTTTGCGAAACAATATCGCCGCGCCGCAACGTGCTATGCAGACATTCCATAAATTTTTCCCCGCCGTATTTGAGCGAAATACTTTTATCGTCGCCCGTTCTTTTGAGCGCAAGAAGTACAATGCAAATCGTTTTGCCGTAACCTGCGCGGGTGCGCTTGAGAAAACGATAAATGATTCGGAAACTTTCAAAAGGAATGATATATGCGCCCGGTTCTTTATTGCGTTCGGCAAGAATCATTTCAACCTGCGCGAGCGTTATAACGGTCTCAACGTTTTCTTCGGGAGTATCTTCGCTGAAAATATTGTAACCGTGCTTGCCGTTTTGCTTGACAATGTACAGTGCCTTATCCGCCTTTTTATAAAGGTCTTTGAAATCGGTACCGGCTTGAGGAACCAACACACAGCCGATTGACGCGCCGAGCGGGATATTCATATCTTCGCCCATTAATTTTTTGGCGGCGTCGGTAATCTTTTCGTTAATGAATTGAGTTTTGGAGGCAATGGAATTCTCGTCCAAAACGCCTTGACAAAAGGCAACGAATTCATCGCCGCCCATACGTCCTATTAAATCCGACGAACGCATTGTTGCCCGCAAAATATCGGCGAAGGCAATCAAAATTTTGTCGCCCATAGCATGTCCGTAAATATCATTGACGAGCTTAAAGCTGTCCAAGTCAATCATCATGAGAGAGCCGACGGATTTCTTACAAATCTTCTGCAGTTCTTCTTCAGACGAGCCTTTATTGAATAAACCTGTCAGCGCGTCGGTCGTCGAAGTCTTTTTCAAATCTTGAATCTGTCCGACCGTCTTAAGAATATTTGCGACGCGGCGCAACAAAACATCGGGCTGAAAGGGTTTATGAATAAAATCCATTGCGCCGTTATCGAAGCCTTTACTTTCGACCTCGTCACTTTTATCCGCCGTCATGAACATGAACGGGATTTTTGTATGAAATTCGTTTTGCAATTCGATTTGCATTTCGTAGCCCGTCATGCCCGGCATTCTGAAATCGGAAAGTACCATATCGGGTCTTTCTTTGCGGTAAATTTCCATAGCCTCTTTAGCCGAAGCCGCGCAGAAAGTTTCATATTGCCCTTCCAGCATGAAGGCGGTCATTTCTCTCGGAACGTCCATGTCATCCACTATCAAAATTTTTTTCATCGTCAAAACCTCACTGTCTCATACATTAACTTCTGTAATCTTTGACGTAATTATAAAGGTTTACCGCGTCAAAGGAAAGAAAAATTTTAGCATGTAGATTTATACAACGCTGAAAACAAAAAATTGCTCCCGACTGCGGGAGCTTTTTATTCGGAAAAATATTTTAATATTCTCGATCTACGAAGAGGGCAACGTCTATTCTGTGCCCGCCCAAATCCATTTCGACAGTAAGATAATGCGAGTCGCTGATTTTAATTGTGTAGTCTTCTTCAATGGTGAGTTCGGGAGTTGTAATATCGACTTCAAAGCCCATTTGCGCAAAATTTGTGGCGGCGCGGGCAGTAAGCATATTAGCCATTTCGCGAATGGCACTTTGCACCAATTCGCCGAATTGGGTTACGGGAACTCCGAACATCATGGTTGACGCAATATATTTCGCTGTCTCTTCCGTCATGTTGTAAATTACATTGCCTTCAAGTTGTTTGGTTAAGCCGACTTTAATCGTGACGCCGTTGCTGATAACGTTTCTGTCTTGCAAGTAAACTCTCAGCCGCTTTGGAAGTGGGAAACCCATTTGCGGCATAACATCCATGAATGCATCGATTATCGGGTTTACCAATTTTGCATCCACAACATCAATCTCCTTCCGCATGTTAATTTTTGCGCGGCGATTTTCTTCATGCCGCAAATTTTAATCCTTGAAAATTCCTGTTAAAATTCTATGCAACGTCGGATTTTACCTGCCGCGTTGTCAAAATATTTTTTCTCTGTTAAGCTGTAGGAAACTTTAAGGAGGTTGTTAAATGCTGAAAAAATTTTTTATTGCTTTGCTGATAATATTTTCCGGTTCCGCGCAGGCTTTTGCCGAGAAAATTTTATTCATACCGCACGATGACAGACCCGTTTCCTTTCAACAGCCCGTCGAAGTAATTGAGCAACTCGGTTACGAAATTATTTCTCCGTCTACCGAAATTCTAAATCAGCCTGATGAACTTTGGACTTGGTTTAATGAAAATGCGCCCTCTTGCAATGCCGCAGTCGTTTCGTCCGACGCCTTACTTTACGGCGGCTTGATTCCCTCGCGCAGTCACCAAATCGACAACGATATTTTAACCGCTCGCGTCCAAAATTTCAAATTTCTGCGTGATAATAATCCCAATATAAAAATTTACGCTTTCGGCTCGCTGATGAGGACTCCGCAACACGGTACGCCCGGCGACCGCGAAGAACCGGATTATTACGGCGAACACGGCGCAAATATTTTCCAACTCACAAGGCTCTTGGATAAGCAGGAGATTTCAAATCTCGACGCCGAAGAGAGACAAGCCCTTTACGACCTTGAGAAAAATATACCCGACGAAATACTTGACGATTACTTTGCTCGGCGCGTGAAAAATCTTTCTGCTACCTTTTCGCTACTCGACCTTGCTTATGACGCCGTTATCAGTTATTTCGTCATAGGGCGCGACGATAATTCCCCTCTGAGTCAAACTCATCGTGAAAATCGTCAGCTGCTCGAATACATGAAGAATATTCCGAACGCTCAATCGCTCGCCGGTATCGACGAATTTGCTATGTTGTTGCTCACTCGCGCCGTAAACGACCTGCGCGGCTCTGTTTCTTCCGTTTATGTCAAATTTAATCGCGGTAAGGGCGAAAAAACTGTTCCCGCTTACTCCGACGAACAAATCGGCAATTCTGTTCATGAACAAATTTTGATTGCCGGTGCCGTTCCCGTTTCCAAGCCCGAACGTGCAGATTTTGTTTTAATGGTCAACACCGACCCGAATGGAGATACTTTCCATTTCCATAATTCCTTTCCGCCACAAATTCTTTCCGAACGTCAGCAAAAATATTTCATGAAGAATGCCAAAAAATTTTCCGCGCAGGTTGAGGACTTTATTGATAAAAATTTGCCCGTCGGTATCGCCGATATTATTTGCGCAAACGGCTCCGATAATTTTTTGATGAATCGGCTCCGCGATAAGAATTTGCTTTTCAAGTTGCAAGCTTACGGCGGCTGGAATACGGCGACGAATACTACGGGTTTTGTGCTCGGTATGGGGATTTTGGCTAAAAAAATGAGACGTCAATCCGTTAATCGGCTCCTTGCTACGCGCTACCTTGACGATTGGGCTTATCAAGCCAACGTCCGAAGTCAGATTGCCGCTGAACTTTCCAAACTCCCCGAAGGCTTGCAAATCTATTTAAATCTCGGCAAATATGAATCGGAAATTGTCCGCCGTGAAAATCAGCTTATGAAGGACTTCGCCAAGAAAAATTTGCCGCGTGTAAAAAATTTTTCCGTTAAGAATACGTGGCACCGCATGTTTGAATGCGAGATTAATTTTGCAGAGCATTGACGGCTTGCCCGATACAAATTCCGCCGTCGTTTGGAGGAATAAGCTCGTGACGTAAAACTTTCAAGCCGCGCCGTTGAAGTTTATCGTTCGTCAATGAACTCAACAAAGAATTCTGAAAGACGCCGCCGCTTAATGCAACGGTTTTAATCTTATATTTAAAACTTAGTTCTTCGCAAATCTGCGCGGTCATTTCGGCTAATCGTTCATGAAATAATCGCGCCAAGTCATTAACATTTTCGCCGATAAGCCGACGATTTAATATCTCCGTAAAAATTTCTTCCGTGTTCATGAATTCTGCACGGAATTTTTTATTTGAACGTTCTGCGCAGGCTTGAAAACGCATTGCCGCTTCGCCCTCATAAGTTGAAACTTTACAAATGCCGAGAATAGCCGCCACTGCATCAAATATTCTCCCGACGCTTGTTGAAGTCACGCAGTTAATATTTTTATCAAGCAAAAATTTTTGTCCGCGCAGATTGTTTTCGTCAGCCAAATTTAATTCGCGGGCAATGTCAAGATTTTTTATGAAGGCAAGCGCAATTCTCCAACCTTCCCGCGCAGATTTATCGCCGCCCGCTTGAATAAATTTTTTTATATGCGCGACGCGTTCATAGCTTTTTGAATCGCAAATAAAAAATTCGCCGCCCCAAATCGTCCCGTCGTCGCCGTAGCCCGTGCCGTCAAATGCCGCGCCGATAACTTCGCCATGAAAATTATTTTCAGCCATGCAACTCAAAATATGCGCGTAGTGGTGTTGAATTTTAATCAGCGGGATTTGCAACTCTGAAGAAATTTTTTCGGCAAGCGCGGTCGTCTGATAGCGCGGGTGTAAGTCGCACGCTGTGATTTCGGGCTTAATCTCCAAAAGGTCGCTCATTCTGTGAATAGAATTTTTTAAAACCTCAACCGTTCTCAAGTCGCCGACATCGCCGATATAGGGCGAGGCATACAGCAAATTATTTTTCGCAAGGCAAAAAGTATTTTTAAGCTCGCCGCCGACAGCAAGCACGGATTTTTTATTTGATTCGTAGAAAACGGGAAGCGGGGCATAGCCGCGACTGCGCCGAATCATTGACGGGCGATTATCGATAAAATCCATGACTGAATCATCTGCGCGGAGGAGAATTTTACGATTATGACTTAGTATAGCGTCACAGAAGTTGAAATTTTTGGCAGCGTCGTCATCATCGATAGTAATTGGCACGCCGGACGGATTTCCGCTCGTTAGTACTAGGGAGGTAGGGAAATAGAGAATTAAGGAATCAGGGAAATTGAAAATCAGCATGTGCAAAGGAGTATAAGGCAACATTACACCGAGTTTATTTATATTCGGCGCAACATTCCTCGCTATTCTGTTCCCAGTTCCCTGTTCCCTAATCCCTAACAAAACAATCGGTTTTTGCGACGAGTCCAGAAAAGTTTTTTCAACGTCAGAAAGATAACATTCGCGCTCGACGGCGGCAATATCCTTAAACATTACGGCGAAAGGCTTAGTCGGACGAGTTTTTGAATCGCGTATGCGTTGAACTGCGTCGAAATTACTTGCGTCGCAAGCCAAGTGAAAACCGCCGATACCTTTTATAGCTGCAATCCCGCCGTCAGCTAAAATTTTACGCGTAAATTTAATTGCGTCGTGCCCGCGCAGATTTTTTCCAAGCAAATAGACTTCGCAACCGCAATCATTACAGCAAATCGGTTGAGCGTCGTAACGTCTGCTGTTCGGATTAAAATATTCTTCCGCGCAAGCGTCGCACATGGGGAATTCGTTCATTGAAGTCCTTTCGCGGTCGTAAGGCATATTTTTCATAATGGTCAGACGCGCTCCGCAAGCCGTGCAGTTAATAAACGGGTGAAGATAGCGGCGATTATTCGGGTCGAAAAGTTCTTCGGCGCACTTGTCGCAAATGGCAATGTCGGGCGAAACAAAAATATCTCCCGATTCGTGAATGCTCTCGATAATTTGGAAGTCGGAGAAATTTTTATCGGGCAAAGAATTAATATCAACCTTTAAAATCGTTGAGCGCGGCGGATTTTTATGATTAATATCGTCCAAAAAGTTTTTCAAATCATCATCGGAACTCTGCGCGAAAATTTCAACATAGGAGCCGCGATTTGATACCGAGCCGAAAATTTTATGAGCGTCGGCAAGATTTTTAACAAAAGGTCGAAAACCCACGCCTTGAACGATACCGAAAATTTTTATGTTGAGCAAAAAAAATCGCCTCCCGCGCAGATTGTATCATAAAAAAAATTCCGCCGAGCTTTTCGACGGGATTAATTTTTTTATCCGCTCAGTTTTTTTACACCGCATCGAATCCGATTTGCAATGCTATCATATTTTGTTCGATAGTGTGAGGTGGTACGCGATTTGCTACCGATTTTTTTATCGTCTCAAAGTCTACGATCTTTGTAACTTTCACAAGCACGCCCAGCGCAACGATATTCGCGAATAATGCTTTGCCGAGCTTTTCTATTGCCAATTTTGTTATCGGAACGCGAATGATATTTTTGAACGCGGGCGAAGTCGGAACCAAATCATCATCAAGAATCAGCGTGCCTTCGGGGTTGAGGTCGGAATAATACTTGTCCGCCGCCTTCTGCGTCATTGCTAAGACAAAATCGGGAGTTTTAACGTGCGGATGATAAATTTTTTCGTCGTCGATTATTACTTCGGACTTCGACGCGCCGCCGCGTGCCTCCGGACCATATGATTGCGATTGAACTGCTTGCTTGCCCTCTGATACTGCCGCTTCAGCAAAAATTATCGCCGCCGTGATTACTCCTTGCCCGCCACTGCCCGATAATCTTAATTGTTTCCTCATTGCGCCGCACCTCCCGCAATTTCTTGAACATGCGAATAAGCCGCGTCGTAAGGTTCGGCTTGAGCTTGATAAAACAGCCCTATAGGGAATTTGTCGCCCGTTTTTTTCTCGTCGGGCAGTTTATCCCAAGCATTCTTCATTACGGCATTGTCACGCATCCACGCCATCATTTTTGCAGGGTCGCCCATCTTATTTCGCCGTCCATATGCCGTCGGACACTGTACAAGAGCTTCGATAAACGAAAAGCCGCGATTATTCAGCCCGTCCTCAATCGTTTTTACCAAATGTTGAACATGAAACGCCGTCGAACGCGCAACGTAAGTAGCTCCAGCCGCTTCAGCCAATTTGCACGCGTCAAACGGTCTGTCAACGCTCCCATAGGGCGCAGTCGTAGCTTTTTTGCCCAATGGCGTCATCGGAGACGCTTGCCCGCCCGTCATGCCATAAATATTGTTGTTGAAAAGGATAACCGTTAAATCGACGTTGCGGCGGCACCCGTGAATAAAATGATTGCCGCCTATCGCTGTACAATCGCCGTCGCCCGTGATTACTACGACATTCAGCGCGGGATTAGCAAGTTTTACGCCCGTCGCAAACGGAATTGCCCGCCCGTGCGCCGTGTGGAGCGTGTCAAAGTCCATATAACCGCTTGCACGGCTTGAACAACCGATTCCGCTAACTATAACCGTATTATCCTGCGTAAATGCGGGATTTTTTTCTATCGCCTGCACAATCGCCTTCATCACGATACCATTTCCGCAACCGGGGCACCATAAATGCGGTAAGCGATTCTGTCTGAAATATTTTTCGTAACTGCGCTCAATCATTTTGACACCTCCGCAACGAGTTCATCAATAGATTTTTCGATTTCTTCCGGTTCAAATATCGTCATATCGTATTTCGCGCAAAGTTTGACGGGGCATTGACCTTTAACGGCGCGTTCGACTTCGTTGACTATTTGCCCGTAATTTAATTCCGCAACTATCATTCCGCGCAGATTTTTGGCTATGTCGCGAATTATTTTCGTTGCGAACGGGAAAATCGTTATCAGCCTGACGAAGCCGACTTTAATTCCGCGCTTGCGAGAATTCAAAACCGCCTCATATGCCGTGCGCGACGTTCCGCCGAAACTTATCACTGCAAATTCCGCATCGTCCATAAATTCTTGCTGGACTTCGATAATCTCGTCCTCTGCGCGGGAAATTTTTTCGTGCATACGCTTAATCGATTCGCGAGTAACCTTCGGACTGCCGACAGGAAAGCCCGTTTCGTCGTGAATCAAGCCCGTAACGTGAATGTGATAGCCTTCGCCAAAATTCGCGACGTTAGGAACCAAATCATCATCGGGCGCATATGGTTGATAACCTTCTGCACGAGTTTTTTTAGGAATTCGACGCGGATAAACTTCAATCTGCGCGGGCGGCTCAAAATTTTCTCTCAAGTGCCCGACTATCTCATCTGTCAGCAAAATTACGGGCGTGCGGAAACGTTCGGCATAATTTACCGCCTTAATCGTCACTTCATAAGCCTCGCGGACGCTCCAAGGACTTAAAACTATGATTGAATGGTCGCCGTGAGTGCCCCAACGTGCTTGCATTACGTCGCCTTGACTCGGAGCCGTAGGCTGCCCCGTCGAAGGTCCTACGCGCTGAACATTTACTATTACGACTGGGATTTCTGCCGCCGATGCATAGCCGATTAGTTCTTGCTTAAGACTTATGCCGGGACCGGAGGAGGCTGTTAAAACTTTTTTGCCTGCGAGTGACGCGCCGAGCACTACGCCCATACTTGCGATTTCGTCTTCCATTTGTACGAACGTCCCGCCGACTTTCGGCAACATTTTAGCCATACCTTCCGCGATTTCCGTTGACGGCGTTATCGGATAGCCGCCAAAAAACCTTACGCCCGCCGCAAGTGCGCCTTCTGCTATCGCCTCGTTGCCTTGCATTAACTTTGC
>JAFZIQ010000108.1 GCA_017554285.1 Selenomonadaceae bacterium | reverse complement strand
TTCCATTTTGTCGTTGTTGGCGACGATATAATTGGCGACGCTGTTATAAGTGCTTATCGCCTCAATTTCGCCCGATTCAACGCCCATTTGCATGGCAGTTAAGTTATCATAGAATTTGGGCAAGTGCTTTGTGCCTTTAATACCTACAGATTCAGCGAAGTTATCGAGAGTTTCGCCGAAAGTTTTTTCGTCGGTATTGAGCTTGGTTATCGTGCCGAGCTTCACCGCCGCGCAGATTGTCGCTAAAAATTTCTTCATAAAGACACCTCAGTTCTTAAGTTTAAGATGAGCGATTTCATCTCTGAAGTAGGGTTCGCTGAGTTCGATACCGTCGGGCTTGTCAATATCGGCGGGAAGATTACCGCCTTCGGGGACGACTACCCAAAAGATAACGTCGATTTGATTTGCATTCAAAGCCGCCGCACGTGCACCGCCCGAAATTTGAACAACCTCAATATTTTTGTTGAGACGTTTGGCAACTTCGGCGAGCAAAGCCGTATTAAATCCTGCGGGCGAATTGTCGGGCAAAATTAAATCAAGCGGCGGAAGGTCTCCCGTCACTCCGATTTTAATTGTCTCTGCGCCCTCAAATTTAGGAATCTCAATCTTCGGCGGATTCGTCTCCTTTGAAACGTCGGTTATATTTTCTTTTATCAATTTGGCGAGTGTTCCGTCGGCTTTCATTTCTTCGAGAACTTTATCGAGGTCGGCTTTAAGAGAGGCGTCTTCTTTTTTAACGGCGAAACAGAAATTATCCGCCAAGCCCTTAATCCATTCGTCATTTACGATTTCAAATCTGTCATTTTTGGCGACAATGTAGTTTGCGACGCTTTTATAAGTGCTGATTCTGTCGACGTTGCCCGATTCGATTCCCATTTGCATAAGGCTGAGGCTGTCATAGAAAACCGGCACATGATTTGTAACTTTGGCGCGAGTTTTTTCTTGGACTTTGAATAAATATTCTTCCATTTGCTTTTCGCCTGCGTTTAAGTGCGCTATCATGCCGAGTTTAATTATCGTACCCTGTGAATTCGGGTCTTTATCGACTTGTTCGCCGCCGCAACCCGTCATTAACAAACCTGCCGCGCAGATTGCCGCAAATAATTTTTTAATCTTCAATTCAACATTCCTCATTCCGTATTTAGCTTTAAGCTTTAAGCTTTTAGCTTTTAGGTTTTCCTTAAAGCTTAAAGCTCCAAGCTAATTCCTAATTCTTCATTGATTCGAGAGCTTTGCCCGTGCCCAATGCCACGCAACTCAACGGGTCGTCAGCCAACATTGCGGGAATATTTGTTTCCTTGCGAACCAAATCTGCCAAGCCGTGAAGCATTGCCCCGCCGCCTGTCAAAACAATTCCGTGATCCATAATGTCAGCCGCCAATTCGGGCGGTGTACGCTCCAAAACACTCTTGACGCACATAACGATATTTTCAACCGAATCTTGCAATGCGTTCGCTATTTCGTCCGATTCAATGGTTATATTTTTAGGCAAGCCCGTCAAAATATCTCGACCGCGAACACTCATAGATTCTTTACGTGCTCCCGGATAAGCCGCGCCGACTTGTATTTTAATATTTTCTGCCGTCCGCTCGCCTATCATCAAGTTATATTCCTTTTTAACGTAAAATTCTATGTCGCTGTCGAATTTATCGCCCGCCACGCGCAGACTTTCACCGACGACGATTCCGCCCAGTGAAATAACAGCTACGTCGCAAGTGCCGCCGCCTATATCGATAACCATTGAACCCATAGGTTCCGAAATATCGATTCCCGCGCCCAATGCCGCCGCTATCGGTTCTTCTATCAACTCGGCTTTTTTGGCTCCGGCTTGTTCAGCCGCCTCTTGGACTGCGCGTTTCTCAACGTCATTAACGCCCGTCGGTACGCAAATCATTACTTTCGGACGAAATAAAAACGACCGACCGATTACCTTTTCCAAAAAATGCCGAATCATAGCCTCTGTCATTTCGTAATTGGCAATAACTCCGTCGCGCAGAGGACGAATCGCAACGATATTGCCGGGCGTGCGCCCTATCATATCTCGCGCCTCTTGTCCGATTGCCAAAATCTTATCATTATCCTTATCGACGGCGACGACTGACGGCTCGCGCAAAACTATTCCCTTGCCTTTGACGTAGACGAGAATATTTGCCGTGCCCAAATCTATCCCGACGCTCATTGACATCCTAAAAAACAAATTGAAAAACTCCCTTCTGCCAACGCGCAAACTATTTCTGAAAACCTTTTGAATTCTATCATGCTTTATTTTTATTTACAAGCGGCGATATTTTCCCAACAAAATTTTCCTTACAACTTGCCACAATAAAAAATCGGTGGTATAATTCGCGGCTGTTAAGTTTATTAACTCTCTGCTCGCCAAATCCACTTGCGAGCCGAAGACCAAAGGGAGGTGTATCCTGTTGAGGAAGTACGAAGTTATCTTCATTATCCGTTCTATGGAAGAAGAGGCTACCAACGCAGTCATCGACAAATTTTCAAATCTCATCGCGGCTAACGGCGGTAAAATCACTAAGGAAGACCGCTGGGGCAAACGTCGCCTTGCTTACGAGATTAAAAAAGAGGCGGAAGGTTATTACGTCTTGTTCTACGTGACATGCGAGCCGAAATGCGTTGCCGAGTGCGATCGCGTCATGAAAATTACGGACGAAGTTCTCAAGCATATGATTGTTCGTTCCGACGAGAAAGAGGCAAAGGATGAATAAAGTTTTTCTTTCGGGCAATTTAACTCGCGACCCCGAAGTCCGCTATTCTCAAAGCGGCAAAGCATTCGTCAAAATGGGTATCGCTGTCAATCGTCCTTACGCTAAGGAAAAAACTGTCGATTTCTTTAATCTGACTGCTTTTAACAAGACAGCCGAATTTTGCGGACGATACTTAAATAAAGGTTCTCGTGTTCTTGTCGAAGGAGTTTTGCAAACTTCCACTTACGAGAATAAGGACGGCGTCAAAGTCAATTCGTTTGATATTATGGTTGACAACATTGAATTCGCCGGTGCCAAGCGTTCAGACAGCGGCGGCGATGAAAATTATTCGGGCGGACGTTCTTCGGGCAATGATTATTCAAATCGTCGCGAACAAGCTCCGTCGAGAAGAAATAATTATGACGATTTCGGCGGCGAGCCGATTGACCCCGAAGACACACCCTTTTAAGGAGGTTTCAATATGCGCAGAGAAAGAGGTCGTCGCCCGCGCAGAAAAGTTTGCGCGTTTTGCGTCGACAAAGTTGAAAGAATTGATTATAAAGACGCGGCTAAACTCCGTCGCTTCACTACCGAGCGCGGTAAAATTCTTCCGCGTCGCATTTCGGGCAACTGCGCCAAGCATCAGCGTCAAGTGACTATTGCCATTAAACGCGCTCGCAATATCGCGCTTTTGCCGTTCACTGCAGACTAAAATTTTTTTACGGAATAAAAAAATCCCCTGTCGCAATTTTGGCAGGGGATTTAAATTTTCTTGACTCGGAGTACTTTCATGAACGATAAAAAATTTTTGCCGCCGATTATTTTTGCTCTGATAATAATTTTATCATTCGGCTGGTATCGGTTTATTTATGAACCTGCGCGGCGAGAAATTTTAAATATGGAACTCGAAACGCGGCGTCTTCGTCAAATCGAACAGGAAATTTTACTTTTAAAGACGCGTCACGAAAATTTATCGGCTTTTCTCGAAGAAAAAGAATCTCAACTTGACGACGCGAATAATTTTTTGCCTCCGTCTTTCGCGCAGGAAAAATTCATTGACCAAATTTATCAAGTTGCCGACTCTCGCAACGTTAAAATCATTTCCGTCCGCGCAGGCGAAATAACTTCCTCAGAAAATCTTCAATCGCAAATCATAACCGTTAAATTATCTGGCGATTATATTTCTCTGCTTAATTTTATCCGTGAAATCCTCGACGGCGGACGCTTAGCCGCTTTAGATAAAATTTCTGTCGAAAATTCTTCCTGCGATTTACATTTTAAAATCTTCGCTGTCAATCATTGAACTTTACAAACGCCGCCGCCTTTGATAAACTCGTTAAAAATTTTAAAGGAGAATCTTCATGGCTCGTCAATCCAAAAAAATCGCAAAAAAAATTCAGCCCAAGAAAAAGGCTGAGACCGAAAATAAACAACCGGTTAAAGAAAAAGTCGGCAAAGATTACCTGCTAATCATTGTCCTTGCATTAACTATCGTCTTTTTGCTCGTCGGTTGGCAAAATTTCACAGCTTTAAATCGCGGACTTTATCTGGCACTGCTTGTATCGCTTTCCTCAACTTATGCCCGCCGTCATTATAACTTTACCGAAGTTCAAGACCTTTGGCTCGAACGCGCAGGACTTGCCGCTATGATTTTGGCGATTATCCTGTTCGCGCTCGTTGTTTATAATCAATATTTCGCCTGAATCTGTTCAGAAATCAAAAACTCCCGCCTGAATTTCTCGACGGGAGTCTTTTTTTATTTCAAAACGAAAACCGTAACTGTTTGACGACCAAAATCCATAGCTTCATAATAATTTTCCATGCATAAATCTATTCTGTAACCGTAAATCGCGCCGCCGGTATCTGCCGCCAATGCCTCGCCGTAGCCCGGTATGTAAACTCGCGTTCCGAGCGGGATTATGTCCGGGTCAACCGCCACTATTCCATAAGTTGCGGGGATTCCCATTGCCGTTATTCCTTCTGCCGAGCCGTCTGTCGGTAAATATGCCGTTGCTTCCATGCCCATTACGTCTGTATATTCAACTAAACCTTGCGAAGTCTCAACAACGTTTTGCGGAGGTTCTTCTACAACTTCCACCGTTGAAATTTTTTCATACGACTCTTCGAGCGTCCCCGATAAGTCTTTCGCAAGCGTTTTTTCTATTATTTCCGCATATACTTTTGTCAAGTCGTCTTCTTCGCTGATTTTTATTTGTCCGTTTTCGTCTATTGCTATTGATGTCGGTTCTTTTGCCTCAATCTCTTCAATTTCTGCCGTTTTGTCTGCTTCGTGCGTCACTTCTTCATTTTGGTTCGTGAATCCCGTATTTGTCATTGCAAAAATTGCCAATGTGAGACTGAGTACCATTTTTTTCTTTATCGTCTCAAACTTTTTCATTATGTTGCGCTTCATCATTCCGCCGCTGTAAAGCAGGACGATTTATAATCGCCTCTTATGCCTTCGGAGCAGCACTCACCTCTTTCTTAAAATTTTTAAACTAAAAATCGCCGCGTAATATACCGCGCGACGACTTTTTTGTCAAGTTTATAACTAAAAGTTTATTGTTTCTTATTGTTTAGTCTTGTTTATCCCTTATTTTGCAACACAGTTACGGTTATTTTCTTATACTTCTTTGTCTGTTTTCATATCGAAAATCGTTACTGTCTAAAAATATTTTTGGTGTTAAAACCATATCAATTTTAGCGTCGAAAGGCTCGGTTGGTAAGTTATCGACGAGTTGAAAATCATAAGCGAGCGCGATTTTTTTTGCATTGACGGCTGAAGGCAAAAATTTATCGTAAAAACCGCCGCCCATTCCCAAACGATTAAAATTTTTATCGAAGGCGACGCCGGGAACAATAATGCAATCAATCTGCGCGGGTTCAATGAAATTTCGGAGATTTTTTTTTACGGTTAAGATATTAAAGGCTCCGATTTCGAGCGAATCGAAGTTTGGAATTTCAACGGCTTGCATTTCGCCTTTGCTGACTATAAAAGGTATCGCCAAATTTTTTTTATCGTCAAAACAAGCCTCGAACAGTTCATGAAGATTAATTTCGTCATTCATGGAG
>JAFZIQ010000107.1 GCA_017554285.1 Selenomonadaceae bacterium | reverse complement strand
TTGGGAATATAGAAGTCAAAGACGTTGGCACTTTTGGCACCAAGCCTGTTGATTATCCCGATGTAGCCGAGAAAGTCTGCGCGGACGTTGTGAGCGGCGCGGTTGACAGAGGCATTGTCCTTTGCGGCACGGGCATTGGCATTTCGATTGCGGCAAATAAAATTAAAGGCATACGCTGTGCATTGTGCAACGATGTTTATTCTGCAAAGATGAGCCGCGAGCATAACAATGCAAATGTGTTGGCAATGGGCGGTCGCGTTATCGGTTTCGGTCATGCCGGCGAAATAGTTCGCATTTGGCTGACGACTGAATTTGAAGGAGGTCGTCACGAAAGACGAGTCAATAAAATTATGGCTCTCGAACAAAATTGAATAAATCTCTCCGATATAAATTTTTAATCCTGAAGTTACCTTCGGGATATTTTTTTCGCAGTAACAAGCCGTCTTGTCAAAGAAAATAAAGCGTGGTAAAATTTCGCCGAAAATTTAAAGGTGGTGAGTTAATGGTTAAGGAAACAGCGCGGGCGAAAATCAATTTGACATTGGATATTTTGGGCGTGCGAGCGGACGGCTATCACGAAGTGTCAATGATAATGCAGACGATTGAACTTGCCGACGAATTGGAGCTTAGAAAAACTTCCGGCGGAATAATTTTAAAGCAGGACGCGACAAAAATTCTCGGCGGCGAAAATCTTCCGCTTAACGAAAAAAATTTGGCGTGGCGAGCGGCAATCGAATTTCAAAAATTCTGCGGTAAAGATTTGGGCGTCGAGATAAGTTTGGTTAAAAAAATTCCTGTGGCGGCAGGATTGGCGGGCGGTTCTTCGGACGCGGCGGCAGTTATTCGCGGTATGAATCGGCTTTACGAAATGAATCTGTCCGAAAAAGAACTTTGCAAAATCGGCGAGCGCGTCGGTTCGGACGTTCCCTTTTGCATAATCGGCGGCACGTGTCTTGCCGAAGGTCGCGGCGAAATTTTAACCAAACTGGCTCCCATTAAGAAATTCGCCGTCGTCTTGGCTAAACCCGAAGGAGAAATTTCAACGGCTTGGGCTTATAAAACTTACGACGAAAACCCCGCCAAAACTCATCCTCCAAACAAAGAAATTATTAATCTGTTCGAGTGCGGCGAATACGACGAGGCATTTAAAAATTTTTATAACGTTATGGAAAGTGTCGCGTTGAAGAAAATACCCGTTATCGCCGATTTGAAAAGTAAAATGTTCGCCGCCGGTGCCAAAGTTGCTTTGATGAGCGGCAGCGGAGCAACGGTTTTTGCATTGACTGACGAATCGACTGCGAAAAAAATTTCGGAGAGCGTTGAAAATACGGGTGCGCAAATTTTTATCACTGAGACTTTTTGAATAAGGATGAATAACTATGGGCAACAGACTTGAACCGATAACGATAGATAACTATCGACCGTTAAGAGAGACGGTTTGCGAGGCATTAAGAGACGCGATAAGGCGCGGGGTATTGGAGCCCGGAGAACGATTAATGGAAGTACAATTAGCCGAAGAATTGGGAATCAGTCGAACGCCCGTCCGCGAGGCAATTCGCAAGCTCGAACAAGAAGGCTATGTAATAATGATGCCGCGCAGAGGAACTTACGTTTCGGACGTTTCAGTCAAAGACGTTAAGGAAATTTTTGAAATCCGCTCGGCACTCGAATCGCTCTCGACAGAATTGGCAACCATGCGCATTGAGCCTTATGAACTCGAAAAACTTCAAAGCTTGTTGGTAGAAATCGAAGGGCACATTAAAAATAACGATATAGATAAAATCGTCGCGACGGATATAGAATTTCACGGATTGCTTTATCAAGTCAGTCGCAATGCCCGACTCGTCGCGATAATCAGCAACTTAATGGAGCAATTAGCCCGTTTTCGTACTTTATCAATGTCATATCCGGGACGCCTTAAAGAAACTTTGGAAGAACATAGGGCAATGGTTGAGGCAATAGCGGCAGGCGACGCAAATGCGGCTCGCGAGGCGGCTGAACGTCATATGGAACAAGCAGAGGAAACTTTGCTCAAAGCCATGAGAAGAAAAGTGGTCAATGAGCAATAAACAAGGAGGAACTTATGAACTTAGAAACCCTAATATTGGCGGCGGGCAAAGGAACGCGCATGAAAAGTAAATTGCCCAAAGTCCTGCATAAGGTCTGCGGCAAACCAATGGTTCAATACGTCATAGAGGCGGCTAAAAAAGTCGGCTCGTCTCGTGAAGTGGTTGTAATCGGTTCGGGCGCGGAACTCGTTGTAAAAACTATCAAAGATGTTGAATTCGCTTTGCAGGAAGAGCAACTCGGCACGGGTCACGCAGTACTTTGCGCCAAGAAAAATTTTGAAAACTCGGAAGGCATGGTTTTAATTTTATGCGGCGATACTCCGCTTTTGACAAGTGAACTTTTGGAAAAATTCACAGCCGCTCATATAAATACAAACTGCGCTGCGACAGTTTTAACTGCCGAAATGCCCGACGCTAAAGGTTACGGCAGAGTGATTCGCGAAGAGGACGGCTCCTTTAAAAAAATTATTGAGGATAGAGACGCGACTGACGACGAAAAACAAATTCGCGAAGTCAATGCGGGTTGCTACTGTTTCGACGTGAAAAAACTTTTCGGTTCATTGGAGAAAATAAGCAACCAAAATGCTCAAGGCGAATATTATTTACCCGACGTGTTACCGATTTTGAAAAGTGAGGGCGAAAAAGTGGGAGCGTTCAAAGCCAAATATTGCATTGAAACTATCGGAATAAATAATCGCAGTCAACTTGCCGCCGCAGATAAGGCACTGCGCATGAGGAAAGAACAAGAACTTATGGAAGCGGGCGTTACAATTATCGACCCGAATACCACATTTATTGACGGCGATGTTAAAATCGGGCAGGATACAATTATTTATCCGAACACTTACATTGAGGGAAATACGACAATCGGCGAAGACTGCGTAATCGGTCCCAATGTTCGATTTACCGATATGAAAGTCGGCAACAAAGTCACGGTTCAATTCAGCTATTGTCATGAGGCGGAAATCCTCGACGGCGTCACAATGGGTCCTTACGTTCATATTCGACCCGGTACGATAATCGGCGAGAATGTCAAAATCGGCAATTTCGTTGAGGTTAAAAATTCCAATATCGGCGAAGGCTCCAAGCTCCCGCACTTGCAATATATCGGAGATACGGATATGGGTTCCGGCGTGAATATCGGTTGCGGAACGGTGACTTGCAATTACGACGGCAAAAAGAAACACCGTACAACGATTGGCGATAATGCCTTTGTGGGTTGCAATACCAATTTGGTTGCGCCGGTCAATGTCGGCGAAGGCGCGTATATCGGAGCCGGTTCGACGATTACCAAAGACGTTCCGAAAGAAAATCTTGCCGTTGGTCGCGCCAAGCAAGTAAATATCGAAGTCTGGAACGATAAGCGGAAATAAAGGAGGAAAATTTTTTCATGAACGTAGTAATTTGGGTGCAATATGATACGGTTGCCACTCAAGACAAGTCAAAGAAACAAAGCTTGTTGAAACCTGCATTTGCGGCATTGGATAATCCCAAAGGCATAGTCAATATCGTCGGAGTAATCGAATCGGTTCCCATGCCTATTAACAAGCTCTCCAATGTCATTGACAAAAAAGATTTGGCAAAAGTCGATTGCGATTTGATTTTGGTAACGGGGCATGATGTAGACCTCGCGCCGATTTTGGCTGAGGCGACAACTTTGGGCGTCGACCCGAATAAATTTGTTCTCGACCGCACTGTTTTAATTCCCGGTTTTACGGTTGAGAAATATAAAGCTCTTCGCCGCTCGAATTTGTCGATTATCTCAATGGGTTGGTGGGCAGGCATTGCTTATCAAAAACTCGGCTTGCCCGAATTATCGCCTACAATCGGCATGTACACTTCCGAAGAACATTTTATGAACTTCCTGCCCGAAGCGCGTTGGCATATAAAAAAAGATTTGTACTTTGATCGCACGGAATATAATTCGGACTTGGGCATTAACTATCCGATATTCTGGCTTGACGGCACTCAGTGGTTTATGAACGGCTACAGCAACGACGCCGACGCATTAAAAGTTTGGAACGAGCGCAAGGATAAAATTAATTGGTCGAATGTCCTTGTGACGATGCACACTTCAAATCCTGAAGTTTTGGAGAGGTTTAACTGTCTGCCTTATGCCAAAAAAGCTTGCTTTGTACCGTTTGAGACGGAGCTTGAATCGGGTTTTTACATCAATCCGCAACTTTGCAACGGCAATCTTTTGCAAGCGGCGGAAGGAATTGTTACGGGCGAAGTAAAAGCTTATGACGTGTGGGATTTGCTTTTGTACGGCAAGAAAACAAGAATATAGGGCTAAGGATTAAAGGGTTTAGGGTTTAGGATTTAGGGTTCAGGGAAAACCCTTTACCCCTGACACCTTATCCCTAAATCCTAAAAAAGGAGCTGCTGAAATGACTACTAAAAACAGCATTGACGAGATTGGAAACTTTTGTTTGATGACGGGCAACGCTAATCCGGAACTCGCGCAGAAAATCGCCGAGCATATGGGCGTTAAAATCTTCGATACTTTCGTCGGACGTTTCAACAACGGCGAATCGCAGGTTATGATTAGCGACAGCATTCGCGGCAAAGATATTTTTATCATTCAGCCGACAAGCCAACCCGTCAACGATAACTTAATGGACTTGCTGATTATGGCGGACGCTTGCAAGCGGGCTTCGGCGCACTCGATAACCGCCGTTGTTCCGTATTATGCCTACGCACGCCAAGACCGCAAAACTCGCGGGCGTGAGCCGATTTCCGCCAAACTCGTTGCAAATCTAATGGTTGCGGCGGGCATGACGCGAGTTATAACCGTCGACTTGCACGCGGGACAAATTCAAGGCTTTTTCGATATTCCCGTCGACCATTTGAAGGCGGCTCCCGTACTTGCCGATTATTTCCGCGAACAGAATTTCGG
>JAFZIQ010000106.1 GCA_017554285.1 Selenomonadaceae bacterium | reverse complement strand
GTACGCTTGCTGTCCTTACTCTCCTTGTTATTATTCTGTTCCGTCGTAGCGTCAACCAAACGGAAGTGAACGCTGATGCTGTCGAAAACAAAAGTATAATCCTTGAAGTTCTCACCGGTCTTGATGTAGTACTGATCCTGATTTGCCCAGTAAAGTTTGACTTCCTCGCCCTCGTAAGGGATAGCGTAGACGCCTTCCTTGTAGCGACGTTTGGAAATAAAATCGCCGTCTTCATAGTAACGATTGAAGAAAGAATACAGCGCGGAATATACGTCCGTTTCAAGTGTGGCAAGGTCGGCACCTTCCGCAAAGGGCGCGAGGGTTTCTTTAACCATTTCGGGCAATCTATGCGCAAGGAATTGTTCAATCTGCGACTTGCGGAGATTCAGCACGCGATAAATACCAAAATCAAGGTCGGCTTTATCAAGATCGAAAATTTCCTTCAGCAATTTTACAAATCGGTCTAATTTCTCACTCATGAATTCCCCACCCGTACACAGAAAAATTTTTGCTTATATTCGATACATGCTGTAAAATTCCTACGGAGGGGTTATTGACATGGAGCAAGCAAGAAAATTATTGAACAAAAGTAAGCCGCAAGAGGCATTGGAACGCTTAAAGACGATATTGCCGACGACGCAGGAAGAATGGCGCGTTCATGAGTTAATCGGGGCGTGTTTTCACGATTTAAGCGACGCCGAGGGATCCGCGCAGGCATATTTCAATGCGGCAATGACGGATAAATATTTGCGAAGTCAGCGGACGCATTTCTCAAATTACATATTTGCGTTACACTACTTGCCGCAACTGGACGCGCCGACGCTGATAAATGAACTTGCAATTTATAATTCGCTTTATCGCGACACAGAAACACTGCCAAAACCATTACGCATTACGCATTGCGCATTGCGCATTGCCTTTTTGTCGCCTAATTTTTGCGATTCATCATCTGCACGGTTTTACGAGGCGTTATTAACGGACTGCGACCGCGAAAAATTCAAAGTTACGGCGTGGAGCTTGTCTGAGGAAGAAGACGCCTTCACTAAAAAAATTCGTCGCAACGTAGACGGCTACTTTGATATATCGGAGACGAGTTTTGAGGAGTCGGCGATAAGAATTCGGGATTCGGGCGCAGATATTCTGGTAGATTTGGGCGGACATACGGAAGGCGGCACTACTTTACAAATCGCGGCTTATAAACCTGCGCGGATTCAGATGACGGGTATAGGCTATTTTGATTCGACAGGGCTTGAAGCTATGGATTATTTTATCGGCGACGACTTCTTGACAGCTGATGACGAAATATTTACGGAAAAGATATTGCGTCTTAATAATGCGTTCGTATTTCGCCCGAATGACAGAATGATTCACGAAAAAAAATCTCGGCGACCGTTTCCGCATAAAAATTTTACCTTCGGCAGTTTAAATAACTTCATGAAACTAAGCGACGATTACCTTATAGCCGTTAAAAATATTTTAGACTACGTTCCCGAATCAAAAATTATTTTCCGAGACACTACGCCGCTTAAAAGTCGGCAAGTCGCATTGATTGAGCGGTTAGAAGCTTTTGGGATAAAAAATTTTGAAGTCAGGCGCGGCTCGGATAATTATTTCACTGATTACAGCGAAACAGATTTGATTCTTGATACATTTCCTTATTCCGGCGGCATGATGACAGCGTTGGCATTGTATATGGGCGTCCCTGTGTTGAATTTGTGCGGCGAACTGCCTCACACGCGGACGGGAGCGGATATTTTGCGAATAGCCGACGTTGACGAGCTGATTTTTTACGACGTTGACGCTTATATAAGCAAAGCCGTTGAACTTGCGAATAATCTGGCAGAATTATCGGCGTTGACAGGGAAAATTTCTGTTGATAAACTTACAAACACAAAAAGTTTTGTTGAAAATTTTTACGGAGAGATTTATGAACTTGCGCGAAGATATTAAACAATGCATAGTGGATTTGGCGGAAAAATTTAATCTCAATAAAGTAATTTTGTTCGGTTCGCGAGCACGCGGCGATAATCGAGAGCGCAGTGATATTGATTTGGCAATCGAGGGCAAACGCACAGACTGCATAGAATTTTCGTTGGCGGCTGATGAAGATATTCCGACTTTGCTTATGTTCGACTTCGTGATTATCGACGAACATTTATCGCCCGATTTAAGAACGGAAATAGAAAAGGACGGCATTATCCTTTATGAGAAAGTATGAAAATTTTTGCAAAGCACTGCTAAACCTCAAAGAACTTGAAACAAAATCGCCGCCTTACGACACGATAACAACGGCGGGAATGGTCGCGCTGTTTGAAATTTGCTTTGAACAATCGTGGAAGGCGATAAAAGAAATTTTGGAGCTACACGGAATAGGGGAGAAAAAAATCGGTTCGCCAAAAATGGTAATCAAACAAGCATTTGAGGCGGGAATAATTGATGACGAGGCACTTTGGTTAGAAGCGTTGACGGCTCGAAACGACGTGGCTCACTCTTACAACGAGGAAATTGCTCTTGAAATTATCAAAACATCTCAGGAAAAATTTATCGCAATGTTTGAGGCGTTGAGAGAAGAAATTGATAAAAATTGGAGTTGATAATTTGAATGATTACGACGAGCGGCGCGGGCTTTTAAAGTTTGTGCCGCCTAATTTTTTGCCGATAAATATTTTGCTGATTGAGTCGGTCGAACTTTTAAAGGGCTTGCGAGAAATTTTGCCCGCCGCGCAGATTGCCTTCATGACGGACGAATCGACGCCCGATATAAAAAAAATCTGCAATGAATTCCGCGCAGATTTAATTAATGAATTGCCGACTGCGCCGAAAATATTCGATTTAATAATCGCTAAAGACGTTCTGACGGTCGGAGAAAATTTTTATGCGACGTTGATGACATTTAATCACTTGCTGAACGATTCGGGAGCATTATTGACGCAATTTTATAACGTTCGCTTTATCGGAGTGCTTGAAAATCTGAGACGCGGAAAATTTTTTAATAACGAACGGCGACTTTGGGCTAAAGCTGACGTTGTAAAACTTTTGGACGATGCCATTTATAAAGAAATACATTTCCTGCCCGGCAAGCGTGAAAATATTTCTGCTGATGAATGGGAACATTTCGGCTTCGATAATTTCAACGACGATTTGGAGACTAAAATTTGGCTGGTTAAAGCTTGCAAGTGTACAGCCGAAGTTGCCGCGCTTAAAGATTTATTTACTCACGAAGTCCGCGCAGATTTATCAAGGTTTTTACATAGAATCGAATACGACCTTGATGCCGAAGAAAATTTTCAACGATTAATGGCACTCTGCGAACGTGAAGGGATTTTTGACGAGTATTTGAGCGATTTTATAAATCAAGTCGTTGTGCACGAAGCGGCAAAAGATTTTATAAAAATCCGTGCTGAAACTTTCGGGCGCGAAATCTTCTTTGAGTAAAAAAAATTTCTTGAATGCGAGCAAGAAATTTCACAGCTGCCTATTGCAATGAAAAAAATTTATGCTATTATACGCGAAGAAACGGGTTAGGGGGTTGTGGTAAGGAATCAGTTATATAAAAATAAGACAGACGGGAGTTCATCCCGAATATTTTTAGCCCGTTAAGTTAAAATTTTCACTTCAAATTTCAGGAGGTTTTTTGCAATGTCCAACGGCAAGCCCCATATTGTAATCGTAGGCGGCGGTTTTGGCGGTATCAAAATCGGTCAGCTTTTCGCAAAAGAAAATGTCGAAGTCACTCTCATAGACCGTCATAATTTCCATTTGTTCCAACCGCTCCTTTATCAAGTGTCGACTGCGGTTTTGGAGACGGGCGAGGTTGCTTATCCGATTCGCTCTTTCTTTCGCAACAACAGAAATGTCAATCTTTTCATGGCGAAGGTTCAGGGCGTCGACCAAGAACGCGACGTGGTTATTACAAATCATGGCGAAATTCACTACGATTATTTAATTCTTGCGGCGGGCGCGACCACTAATTTTTTCGGGATGAAAAGTGTCGAGGAACATTCTTTCGGGATGAAAACTTTGCAAGAGGCAGTTCATATTCGCAATCATGTTATCCACGAATTTGAGCGCGCCGAGAAACCTTATCGCACACCCGAAGACAGAAAAAAGCGCATGACATTTGTTATAGTCGGCGGAGGGCCTACAGGCGTTGAGGAAGCAGGCGCGATTGCCGAGCTGATTTCGATTCAGAAAAAAGAATTCCACCTGCTCGACTTCAACGATGTTAGTATAAAGTTGATTGAGGCGACGCCGCGACTTTTGCCCATGTTGCCCGAAGATTTGCAGGAACATACGGTTAAAGTTTTGCAGAAAAAAGGCGTCGAAGTCATGTTAAATACGCAGGTTGTCGATTACGACGGCGATATTCTGACTTTGAAAAACGGCGTTAAAATTCCGACGACGACGGTTATTTGGGCGGCGGGCGTTCGCGCAGTCGATATGATGAAAAATTGCGGCGGCGAATGTGCTCGCGACGGTCGCATTTGGATTGAGGAAGATTTAATGGTGCGCGGCGCGGTTCATAAAAACGTTTTCGCTATCGGAGATTGCGCGGCGTTCATGCACGGCGATATGAAACGTCCTTTGCCGACGGTTGCGCCGGTTGCCACTCAGCAAGCAAAAGTTGCCTATAAAAATATTATGAAACTCATTAAGGGCGATACCAACCTTGATAAATTCGTCTACAAAGATTTGGGCGCAATGGCTACAATCGGTAAGGGCGAGGCAGTCGTCGGCAGTCCGAAAATGACAGGCTTTTTCGCGTGGTGTGCGTGGATGGTTGTCCACTTGATAAGACTTGCTGGCTTTTATACAAATATGACGGTTGCATTCAAATGGGCGTTGAACTTCTTGACGAGTGCGCGGCTCGGTCGAATTGTCACGAACATAAGTTTAGATCCGGATAAGTGATTACATACTTGCAAAGTAAAAACCGCCTCTGATTTTGGGGCGGTAATTTTTTTGCGAATGATTTTATGCCTTTAATTTAGATTCCAATTTTATTTGAATCGCATTGAGCTTGACGCCGTGAGAGTAGATAACTTCGCCGTTTTTCGCCCAGTCAGTCCACGTGCCGTCGAATTTATGCATACGGTAAAGAATATCGAATTTCTTTGAGCCCGCCTCATCAAAACGAAT